>JBJEPR010000047.1:0-6593 GCA_051881335.1 Candidatus Fimenecus sp.
CGGCGGGGGCAAGCCCCCGCCCTACCGTACAAATTACCCCTACAAACCCCAATTTGTCATTTTGAACGGAGAAAAGAATTATGTGTACCAAGCGGAAGGCATGATATGCAATTCTCGGCTATTGCGGCGGAACGACCGTCCAGCGGTTTCACATCTTTCTACGCACAAAATAACCCTTATGCTTTACCCTCGTCTGCCATTCCGTTTTTTAATTTTCTGCGGATTTCCCGCATATCGGGCGGCAAGTCCTCATCGGGCATTTGGTTTGGAGCCGCAGTTGTGCCTGCGGCTTTGGCGGTTTCGTAATACCAGCATTTAAAATTGACCGTATCCAAGGTTTCCTGTAATTCCGCCATTTGCTTTTCCACCTCGGCTTTGCGCTTTTGAAACAGCGCAAGCCGTTCGTCAATCGTTTCATCGCCCTGCATACACAGATGGATAAACGAACGAATATCCTTAATCTGCATACCCGTCTTTTTCAAGCACGAAATGATTTTCAGCCACTCGTAATCGCTGTCCCCAAATACCCGAATACCGCCCTCAGAGCGTTCCACAAACGGCAGTAAACCCTCTTTCTCGTAATAGCGCAAGGTGGAGGGCGCAACGCCCAATTTTTTTGCCATTTCCCCGACGGTATAGTGCATTTTTATTCCTCCGAAAAAATTTTTAAAAAACCTCTTGACTTAAAGTTAACTTTAAGTTGTAGTATTTAACTTGTAAAGATTATACAGCGTATTTTCGGTGCAGTCAAGGAGGAATTTTTATGAAAATCCCCGCAGAATTTCAGACTCCGTTCCCCGTTGGAGAGAAAAACGACGCATTCGCCGCTTATTTTGACGGGCAAAGTTATTTACATATGCTTTCGACAGAGCAGGTCGGCATGGCAAATGTAACCTTTGCACCTGCCTGCCGCAACCATTGGCATATCCATAAATCCGCAAGCGGCGGCGGGCAGATTTTGCTTGTCACCGCAGGCAGGGGTTGGTATCAGGCGTGGGGCGAGCCCGCGCGGGAACTGCGCCCAGGTGATGTTGTAAACATTTCCGCCAATGTGAAGCATTGGCACGGTGCGGCGGCAGATGCTTGGTTTCAGCACATTGCGGTGGAAGTCCCCGGGGAGAACTGCCGAACGGAATGGTGCGAGCCACTCAGCGAAACCGAATACAAAAATCTGTAAAGGAGAAAGTATATATGGAAAAAGTAACCGCAGGCAGAGATGCGCTCGGCGAATTTGCGCCGAAATTTGCACAGTTAAATGACGATGTGCTGTTCGGCGAGGTTTGGTCGAGAGAAGAACAACTGTCCGCAAGGGACAGAAGTATTGTAACTATAACGGCACTGATGGCGAGCGGCGTTTTAGACAGTTCGTTGCAGCATCATTTGCAAAATGCCAAAAATCAAGGCGTAACCCAAACGGAAATTGCCGAAATTTTAACACACGCCGCCTTTTATGCAGGCTGGCCGAAGGCGTGGGCGGCATTCCGCATGGCAAAAGAAATTTGGGACGAATAACAGGAGGATTTAGAATGGACTACACAACTTTATCCAACGGCGTGAAAATGCCGATGCTCGGCTACGGCGTGTATCAGGTAACAAAAGAGGAATGCGAACGCTGTGTGCTGGACGCATTGGCGGTTGGCTACCGCGCGATTGATACGGCGCAAAGTTATTTTAACGAAGAAGAAGTGGGCTCTGCCTTGCAAAAATCAGGCATTCCCCGTGAAGAGATTTTCTTAACCTCCAAGGTTTGGATTGAGCACTACGGCTATGAAAACGGCAAACAATCGGTGGAGGACTCTTTGCGGAAGCTGAAAACCGATTATGTGGATTTAATGCTGTTGCATCAGCCTTTCAGCGATACTTACGGTGCGTGGCGCGCGCTCGAAGAACTGTACGAGGCGGGCAAAATCCGCGCGATCGGGATTTCCAACTTCTCCCCCGACCGTATGGTGGATATGGCGTCTTTTTCGCGTATTCGTCCGATGGTCAATCAAATCGAAATCCACCCGCACAATCAGCAAATTACCGCCAAGGAATGGAACAAAAAATACGGCTTGCAGGTTGAGGCATGGGCGCCCTTTGGCGAGGGCAGAGGCGGTATATTTGTCTACATCAACCTGAATCGATTTGATATCAAAGACTTTCTTGTCTATCTTATCTTCAACACGGTTGATTTCAACTCTTCCCACTTCAGTAGCAATTAGACATATTGCAGAAACACTGAGAATCAATGCATTGACAATAACCGTTACCCACGAGGGTATTTCGGAAAATGCTGTAAATACCGTAAATGCAATAATCTGAACAAGTAAATATGTAATTCCAACAGAAATTAACGGAATACCGAGAAACTTGCTTCTGATGGTCTCTGCACCTTTAAACGCAAATTTCCAAATACCGATTTGCAGAACAAAGGCTACAACTGTAAACACATAAGCAATCCAAAAGTTAGTGGTTTTTGCGTCGGGGATTGCAAATGCGACAACATGAAAAAATACAAATGCTATGCCCAATATGGCATACGCCATACCTTTATGCTTTTTCATTTATCAAACCTCCCTTTTTGTGCCACATTTCGGGCAGAATTTTCCGGGTTTAATAAACTTGAATCCGCATTTAACACAGGTATTGGGGGAGGCTAACGGTGTTCCGCATTCGTCACAGAACAATGCCCCCGGAGTCAATGCTGCACCACAGTTTTCACAATAAGCGGTGCCTGTCGGCTGTGGCTGCGTTGCAATGCCTGCAAAAGCATTGTTGACAGTACTGCCGACCATACCTCCGACAGTTCCGCCAATACCGGACATTACACCAAGACCTATTCCCATATTGGTAAATTCGCCAACCCCTTCGTTCTGCGCGGCATATTCGGCAACATCAAAGCCACGCTCTTGCTGATAAGTATATCCTTCAGTCGCACGCTTCTGTGCCAATGCCTGCGATTCAATAACCGTTTTCTGCGCTTCGGTCTGCGCAGAAATCACATCTGTCTGTTGCTTGATTTTAGCTTCGGCAATATCCGCATACTGACGGAAATGTAATTCTTTGAATTTTTCATACTGAGGGTCGCCATCCGGTTTTACAATCGTCGTTACAAAAAATTGATTCAATGTAACGCCGTATTCCTCAAAATCACCGAGCAGACGCGTTTGCAGGTTTTTGGAGAACAATTCAAGGTTTTCGTCTATCTCGAAAATGTTAATTGCACTCGTTTTTATTTCCTGCGCTATGTAAGTTTTCACTCTCGTCATCAGAAAAGCACGAAAGAAAGCAGTTAGTTGATTCCTATCGAGAACTCGTTCCGTGCCCACAAGTTTTACAAGCAACTTTCGAGAATTTTCAACGCTTAATGCCATTTCACCGGATGCACCGATAGATAACGGGAACTTATATGTAGGTTCAATATACTGAACCTTTGAGTCCGTCCCCCACTTAATAGCCATCTGCTCGGTCTTATTGATAAAATAGACTTCACAATGGAAAGGAATTTCGCCACCGGTAGGGATATTGATTAGTGCTCTAAGCAGAGGAATATTTTGCGTTTCAAGTGTGTATCGCCCGGGACCAAACAAATCAAGCGCCTGACCGTTCATGAAGAATACGGCTTCCTGGCTTTCGTGTACGATCAACTGTGTGGTTGTATTAAAGTCTTCACGCGGATGCTTCCATATGAAGGTACTGTTATCGCCTTCATATTTAATTATATCTGCAATTTTTGGCATGAATACGTTCTCCTAAGATATTAGAATTATACTGTTGTCAACTTGATATTAACATATTCGCAAGCAAATTACAACTAAAATTTACTTGCAAAATTACATATGTATTTACTTGTATAATTCCGTCATAAAATGCAATACAATTTAAAGTACAGAGGTGATTGCATGTTTGAAATCCGAAACCAACAAAAATCCAACAAAACCATTCGTATGCCGAACGAACTGATTGACCGATTACAAAAAATTGCCGACCAAAACAATATCTCGTTTAATCAATTAGTCGTGCAGTGCTGCGAATACGCGCTGGACGAAATGTTAGGTGCCGAACAATAAAACAAACGACCACCCTTCCGTATTGTAACGGAAAGGCGGTCGTTTTGTACTATGCGGGTTGCATAGAATTTTCAATTTTTACAGAGATTTTTTTAATTCGGCGGCGCTCGCATATCGTTTTTTGGGGTCGAGCTGAATACATTTTTCAATGACTTTTGAAAGTTTCCCTTGGTACATTTTCTTTGCGGGGTGCTCGCCTGTGAGCATCACATTCATCAACACCCCGACGGCAAAAATATCCGAGCGCGCGTCGGTCTGCGCAAGCCCCAACTGCTCGGGTGCGGCGTACCCTTGTGTACCGATGATTTTCGTGTCGCCCGACTGCCCGATTTTATAAAGCCGCGCGGCGTCAAAGTCCATCAGTTTTACCGTGCCGCTGTCGGTAATCATCACATTTTCGGGCTTAATGTCGCGGTGCACAATGCCGCGGTTGTGCAAAACGGTCAACGCGTCGCAAATGCTTTTGACCACGGTTTTTACGCCCCGTTCGTTGTAAAGCCCGCGCATTAACAGGTCGGCAACAGTCGCGCCGCTGACATATTCCTCCAATACCGTGATTTGCGGATTTTCCCCGAACACCTCATACACGGCGGGCAGATTTCGGAAGTCTGTCGCGCGCAGAATTTTGTAAACCTCCGCGTTGCCGCAGCATTTGCGGCAGACCAATTCTTGTTGCAGGACTTTGTGCCGCAGTAAAACAATGGATTTGGCTTCTGTTTGTTTCAGAACCTTGACAACCGTGTACTGTTCTTTCAAAATTTCTTCCATCGACTGCACCGAAATCCCCCCTTGCCAACTTTTGTACTTTCCATTATACTATACAATGTGTAAAAAAGGAAGTGAGAAAACCGTATGCTGAAAAAATCGACCGATGAAATGCTCGGCGAATTGCTGAAAGCGAACAATATCGAACAATATATGAAAGAGAATGAAGCGTATTTTGTGGATTTGTCAGTTTCGGAATTTTTAAGCGAATACATCACGCAAAAAGGGCTGAAAAAATCCGCCGTGATTAAAGATGCCGAAATCAGCGAAATTTTCGGCTTTCAGGTGCTGTCCGGCACACGCAATCCGTCGCGCAATACGCTTTTGAGCCTTTGTATCGGCGCCAAAATGACCGTGAACGAGGTACAGGCAACCCTGAAAGTGGCGGGCTTTGCACCGCTGTACCCGAAGCACAAACGCGACAGCATTATCTTGCTGGGCATTGCCAACGGCAAAAGTGTGTGCGACATCAACAACGAATTGTACGAACACGGCGAAGAAACCCTGTAAAATTTCGGAAAATGCTTGACTTTCCAAAATTCGTTTGGTATAATCATAAACCGCTGTAAAATAATTTTTTTGGTTTTACGGCTCCTTCCCACGGGGAATGCCCGTGGGCGAAAGTCCATAAGGAGGTGCAAAAGGAATGTCCAAGTATGAAGCAGTGTTGGTTCTCTCCGTGAAAAACGGCGACGAAGCAACCCAAAGCCTGCAAGAAAAATTCAAGGCTTTGATTGAAGCAAACGGCACTCTCGAAAGCGTTGATGAGTGGGGCAAAAGAAAGCTCGCTTACGAAATCAACGATGAAGCCGAGGGGCACTATGTAATCTTCAATTTCGACAGCGAGCCCGCTTTCCCGGCGGAGTTTGAGCGCGTAGCCGGCATTACCGACGGCGTACTGCGTACACTCGTTGTGAAGAACTGAGGCGGAGGGTTAGAATATGCTCAACTGTGCAATTATCATGGGCAGATTGACTGCCGACCCCGAGCTTCGCACGACAGGCAACGGCACTTCGGTGACGTCGTTTTCCGTCGCGGTGGACCGCGCCTATGCGCGCCAGGGCGAGGAAAGACAGACCGATTTCATCAATGTGGTTGCTTGGCGGCAAACAGCGGAATTCATAACACGGTATTTCCGCAAAGGTTCTATGATTGCGATTCAAGGCTCGATTCAGACCCGCAATTATGAGGACAAAAACGGCAACAAACGCACGGCGGTTGAAATCGTCGCAGACCGTGCATCGTTCTGCGGCAGCAAGGCGGAAACCGGCACAGCCGGCGCCGCACCCGCAGCACGCCCCGCGCCCGCATACCAGGGCGGCAACGCCGACGGCTTCTCGGTACTCCCGACGAGCGACGACGATGCGTTCCCCTTCGGCAACACGGACGATGATGACGGCTTGCCGTTTTAAGTTTTGTTAGATTTTTAAGGAGGATTACAAATGGCTTACGATAAACCGCAAGGCGGCCGCCCGCAGAACCGCAAACGCAAAAAAGTTTGCTCCTTCTGCGTCGAAAAGGTCGACAAGATTGATTACAAAGACGCAGCAAAGCTGCGCCGCTATACCTCTGAACGCGCAAAGATTTTACCCCGCCGCGTCACCGGCACTTGCGCCTATCATCAGAGAGAGCTCACTACGGCAATCAAACGCGCGCGTGCAATCGCGATTTTGCCGTACACGGCAGACTGATATTTCTGCGGCTTTGTAAAATCGCAGAAATCGGCTTGCCCGAATGGAACAAAATAGAAAAGGGCGGCTTTCAAAGCCGCCTTTT
>JBJEPR010000048.1:0-6539 GCA_051881335.1 Candidatus Fimenecus sp.
CCCGATTACCAGCATTTTTTTGTGGACGAAAAGCGTATGTTCCCGATTTATGAAAAAATTGCGGAATTAGGCTTTATCACCGTGTTCCACGCAGGCGTGGATATTGGCTACCCTGAGCCTGTGCACTGCACACCGCAGCGTCTGTTAAGCGTTTTGGATTTATTCGGTGACGCGCCTGTTGTAGCGGCGCATTTCGGCGGATATCTTTTGTGGGAGGATGTACTTGAAACCTTATGCGGTACGAAGGTGTATTTGGACACGGCGTTTTCCTATGGAAAAATGCCACCGGAGTATGCAAAAAAAATCATCTCGACACACAGCTCTGACCGTATTCTTTTGGGCAGTGATATGCCGTGGAGTACGGCGGCAAATGAAGTGCGGCTGATAGAGTCTTTGGATTTGCCGAGTGAAACCACGGGAAAAATTCTGTGTAATAACGCCAAAAGACTGCTCTCGATTTAGTCGCTTTTGCCCTCTTGACCGCATACGGACAAGAGGGTATAATTATATTTGGGCACTTTAGCAGGTAAAAACTTTAAAGCGTCGAATATCGAAAGATATGTGGGAGGAATTATGGAAAAGACAGTAATTTGGATTACCATAGCCGTTTACATATTGGCTTTGGTTATCATCGGGGTCGTTTCGGGCAGAAAGTCCAAAAGTATTGCGGACTTTACCGTCGGCGGCAGAAACGCGGGGGCGTGGCTGTCTGCGCTGTCATACGGCACAGCGTATTTTTCGGCTGTGATGTTCGTCGGGTATGCCGGCAAAACAGGCCTTAGTTTTGGGCTTTGGGGTATTCTTGCGGGTATCGGTAACGCGGTATTCGGCTCCTTGCTTGCGTGGGCAGTGCTCGCGCGCAGAACGCGCGATGTCTCCGCCCGTTTAAAGTTGAAAACGATGCCCGAATATTTTGAAAAACGCTATAACAGCACCGCTATGCGCGTATTTGCGGCGGCTGTAATTTTCCTGTTCCTTGTGCCGTATTCCGCTTCGGTTTACAGCGGGCTTGCGAGTGTGGCAGATGTGCTTCTCGGCATCAACGATACCGTATTTTTAATCATAATTGCGGTGCTTGCAATTTTGCTTGTGACTTTCGGCGGTTATCTTGTGCAAGCGCGCGCGGACTTTGTACAGGGTATTGTGATGATGGTTGGCGTTACCCTTCTCTTGATTTTCATTGTCCGCTGTGACAAAGTCGGCGGTTTACAAGGTCTTGCCGAATATGCAAATTCCGAGGTAGGGCTTCCGACGCTGAACGCTTCACAATGGATTTCCTTAATGGCAACCGTGTTAATGACCAGCTTCGGCACTTGGGGCTTACCGCAAATGGTTCAAAAATACTTCGGCATTAAAGATGATAAACAGGCGAAACGCGGTATTGTGATTTCTACGGTATTTGCTTTTCTGATTGCGGGCGGCGGCTATTTTATCGGCTCGCTGTGCCACAAATATTATACTGTCGGTGTCGATATGCCTGCGGCAGATTATATTGTGCCGAATATGTTGAAAGATTCGTCATTGCCGACGGTGTTGTTAGGCATTATCATTGTACTTTTGCTTTCAGCATCGGTTTCGACGCTTTGCTCGATTACGCTTTCGGCAGGCAGTGCGTTAAGCATTGATTTGGTGTCGGCGAAAGTGAAAAAAGATATGACGGACAAGCAGAAAAGTTTGCTTACTAAAATTTTCTGCATTCTGTTTATCATTCTGTCTTATGTTGTGGCAAATACCAAAACGCCGATTTTGGATATGATGAGTTATTCGTGGGGGATTATCTCCGGCTCTTTCTTAGCTCCGTATGTTTTGGCTCTCTATTACAAGGGCTTAAACAAATACGGCGCTTGGGCGGGCATCCTGTCGGGCTTTTGCATTGCGATTGTGCCGGCGGGCAGTAAGATTTTAAACCTTTGCGGCGTGGAAGCGCCTATGGTTTTAAAATTAATGGCACAAGGCCCGCTGTATGCTTGCATCGCTATGCTTGTCTCGATTGTAATGTGCTTAGCCGTCAGTGTTCTGACAAAGAAAAAATCCGAGAAAGAAGTTGCGGATTTCTTCTATAATGGTGTTGTCGAAAACGAATAAATATGCTATAATCCAAATAGTGGATTTCTGTGCAGCCGCAGTAATTTACTGCGGCTGTTCCGCGCGAAAAAGGGAAAGGTGGAAAAAGGGTTTATGTTCTTTCAGAAAGACGCAGAAACAATGTCCCGTGAAAAAATTCAGGAGTTGCAGCTTGAACGGTTGAAATATACCGTCAAATATTGTTATGACAATGTGCCGTTCTATAAAAAGAAACTGGACGACGCGGGCGTCACGCCCGACCAAATCCGCTCTTTAGACGATATTCGCCGCATTCCGCCGACCACAAAAGCAGATTTGCGTGATAACTATCCGTTTGGTCTGTTTGCCGTGCCGACGCGTGACATTGTACGAATTCACGCTTCTTCCGGTACAACTGGGAAACCGACTGTTGTTGGATACACAAAGCACGATTTAGATGTTTGGTCTGACTGCGTGGCGCGTCTTTGCGCCGCGGCAGGGGCAACTGCGGACGATATTGTGCAGATTTCTTTCGGCTACGGTATGTTTACCGGTGCTTTGGGTCTGCACTACGGCTTGGAAAAGCTCGGTTGTACGGTGGTGCCGAATTCCAGCGGCAATACGGAAAAGGCCTTAATGTTTATGCGCGATTTCAAGACTTCCGCATTGGTTGCTACGCCGTCCTATGCGTTATATATGGCGGAAACCGCAAAATCTTTAGAATACCCAATGTCCGACTATCATTTGCGTTTGGGGCTGTTTGGCTCGGAAGGGTGCACGCCCGAAATGCGCACGCAGATTGAAAACGGTTGGGGTTTGTTCGCGACCGATAACTACGGTATGAGCGAACTGATGGGGCCTGGCGTTTCCGGTGAATGTGAAGAGCGTTGTGGCTTACATATTAACGAAGATTATTTCTTGACAGAGATTGTTGACCCCGATACTTTGGAAGTGCTTCCCGAGGGTGAAACAGGGGAGGTATTGATTACAACGCTTACAAAAGAATGCTTGCCGCTTCTACGCTATCGTACACGCGATATTTCAAGACTTACCTATGAACCCTGCAAATGCGGCAGAACCTTTGCGCGTATGGATAAAATTAAGGGTAGAAGCGACGATATGCTGAAAATCCGCGGTGTGAATGTGTTCCCGTCACAGATTGAAAGTGTTTTGGTCGGTATGGATAAGGTTAGCCCGCATTATCAGCTGATTGTTCGGCGTGAAGGCTTTGCAGATACCTTAGAAATTCAGGTTGAGCTTTCCGATACCTCTCTTTTAGAAAGCTACGGCAAAATTCAAGAACTGCAAAACAACATTAAACATAATATTCATACTGTGCTCGGCATCCAGTGCAAGGTTAGCATTGTAGAGCCGAATACGATTGAACGCTTTGTCGGCAAAGCAAAGCGCGTTGTGGATTTGAGAAATCAGTAATTGAGGTGGAAAAATGAGTAAAAAACTTTTAATCGGGAACGAGGCGGTCGCGCGCGGGCTCTATGAAGGCGGCTTGCGTGTTGCGTCAAGCTATCCGGGTACGCCGAGTACCGAAATTACCGAGTGCATTGCCAAATATGACGATGTATACAGCGAATGGGCGCCGAATGAAAAGGTGGCAATGGAGGTTGCGGCAGGTGCGGCAATCGCCGGTGCGCGTTCGTTCTGTGCAATGAAGCATGTTGGCTTAAATGTTGCCGCTGACCCGTTGTTTACAGCGTCTTATACCGGTATTAACGCAGGAATGGTGATTGCCGTGGCTGATGATCCGGGTATGCACTCCTCGCAAAATGAGCAGGACTCCCGCCATTATGCAAAAGCGGCAAAAGTGATGATGTTAGAGCCGTCCGACTCCGAAGAATGCTTGCAATATGCTAAACTTGCTTTCGATTTATCTGAGCAGTTCGATACACCCGTGATTTTGCGCCTGACAACGCGCGTGGCACATTCCAGAAGTCTTGTAAGTATCCGCGAGCGCGACGAAAAAGCGTTAAAAGAATACAAAAAAGACCCGATGAAATATGTGATGATGCCCGGTATGGCTATCAAAAAACATATTGTTGTGGAACAGCGAATTTTAGACCAAGTTTCGTGGGCGGAAACAACTGAAATCAATACAGTTGAGTATAACAGCACCGAAATCGGCGTGATTACTTCGGGCATTTCCTATCAGTATGCCAAAGAAGCGCTCGGCGAAAATGCATCGTATTTGAAACTCGGTTGCGTGTATCCGCTGCCGGTGCAAAAAATCAAAGATTTTGCCGAAAAATGCAAAAAGGTTTATGTTTTAGAGGAATTAGACCCGTTTATTGAAGAACATTGTAAGCAAAACGGGATTGATGTTATCGGCAAAGACGCATTTACTTTGCAGGGCGAATACTCGCAAAGCTTGATTGCCAAAGTGATTTTAGGGAAAGAAGACGCATTTTTGGCGACGGATTTGGAAATTCCCGCGCGTCCGCCTGTACTTTGCGCGGGTTGTCCGCACAGAGGGCTTTACTATGCGCTCAAAAAACTAAATGTAACCGTCAGCGGTGATATTGGCTGTTATACGCTCGGCGCGCTTGCGCCGTTGGGTATGATGGATACCTGCATTTGTATGGGTGCTTCTGTTTCGGCTTTGCACGGCAGAAACAAAGCAGACGAGCAAAACGCGAAAAAGTCGGTTGCGGTTATCGGCGATTCCACCTTTATCCATTCCGGTGTGACAGGGCTTATTAATATTGCTTATAACCAGAGTAACTCTACGGTTATTATTTTGGATAATAGCATTACGGGTATGACGGGGCATCAGGATAACCCCACCACGGGAAAAACCATTAAAGGCGACCCGACCACTGCCGTCAGCCTTGAAATGCTTGCAAAAGCGGTCGGCATTGACCGTGTGCGTGTGATCGACCCGTACAACCTCGCAGAGTGTGAACAAGTCATTCGTGAAGAGGTGGAAACGGACGCACCATCGGTGATTATCTCCCGCAGACCGTGTGCGTTGCTGAAATATGTGAAGCATAATCCGCCGATGAAGGTGAATACAGAGAAATGTGTCGGCTGTAAAATGTGTATGAAAATCGGTTGCCCCGCCATCAGTATGAAAGAGAAAAAATCCGTGATTGACTTTACACAGTGCGTCGGCTGTGCGGTGTGCAGTCAGTTGTGCAAATTCGGTGCGATTGAGGAGGGCAAATAAGATGAACACGAAAAGTATTATGATTGTCGGCGTCGGCGGGCAGGGAACACTGCTTGCAAGCCGTCTGCTCGGCGCGGCGCTTTTGTCCGAAGGGTACGATGTCAAGGTTTCCGAAGTGCACGGTATGAGCCAACGCGGCGGTTCTGTGGTTACATATGTGAAATACGGTGACAAGGTTGCGTCGCCGATTGTGCAGAAAGGGCAGGCGGATTTAATCTTAGCCTTTGAGCAGTTGGAAGCGGCACGGTGGTTACCGTTTTTAAAAACCAATGGTACAATAATTGCCAATACCCAACAAATTGACCCGATGCCTGTGGTCATTGGTTCGGCGGAATATCCTGCGGGTGTGCTGGATGCCGTTCGTGCAACGGGGGCGGATTTAACCGAAATTGACGCACTCTCTTTGGCTGTCAAAGCGGGCTCACCTAAGGCGGTCAATGTTGTTTTAATCGGTGTGATGGCTTCACATATGGATATTGCATACGAAGTTTGGGAAAACGCCATTCGCGCAACTGTTCCAGAAAGGTTCCTTGCATTAAATCTCAAAGCATTTGAATACGGTTATCATTATTCCAAATAAAAAGGGGTTTTAACAATGCAACAAAATTATTTCAATCCGGAGATTGAGTGTGCCTCGCGGGAATACCTGCACGCACTGCAATCGGCGCGCCTGATCAAAATGGTCGAGAACTGCTATAACAATGTACCGTTTTATAAGCAGAAATTCGACGAACTCGGGTTATTGCCCGGGGATATCAAATCGATTGACGACATTACGAAGCTGCCTTTTACGATTAAGCAGGACCTTCGTGATAACTATCCGTTTGGACTGTTTGCAGTCCCGCGTGAAAAGCTGATTCGTATTCACGCTTCGTCAGGTACAACGGGCAAGCAAACGGTTGTCGGCTACACCCAGCACGATATTGACATTTGGGCTGAGGGCGCGGCACGCGCGATTGCGGCCGCCGGCGGCAAAAGAGGCGATTACATCCATGTTTCCTATGGTTACGGTCTGTTTACAGGCGGGTTAGGGCTTCACTACGGTGCAGAAAAACTCGGCGCAACAGCCATTCCTGTTTCTGCGGGCAACACCAATCGTCAAATGCAGATTTTGCAGGATTTCGGTTCAGACATTATCTGCTGCACGCCGTCTTATGCGATGTTTATCGGTGAATCTTTAAAAGCGGCAGGGATTGACTCTTCCAAATTGCCGCTTCGTGCCGGTATTTTCGGTGCGGAAGCGTGGAGCGAAAATATGCGCCGTGAAATTGAGAAATCCTTGAATATCAAAGCCTATGATATTTACGGTCTTTCC
>JBJEPR010000049.1:0-6463 GCA_051881335.1 Candidatus Fimenecus sp.
TCTACTTGTCGGGGCACTACAAAGCAATAGCAGATTTTATCCTTAAATCGGAATACGGATAAAAGTAGAAATTCCTAAAAAATTCGTCGCTTTCTCTTGACAAGCGGCGAACTTCGGTTCATAATAGCAAGGCAAAGCCAATGAAACCGATTTTAAAGGTGTTTTTTCGGTTTTGCCTATGCAAAAAACATATCGGTAGGTAAGGCTCCCACAGGGATACGGGCTGCTGCCGCGAAACGGTGGAGACACCGTCAGCAGGTCAACAGGGCATATCGAACACGAAGGTGTGCTCTAACGCAGTTTCATTGCCCTTTGAAGCTAAAGCTTGAACGAAAGTTATAGTATACGCTCGCGCATACCGTCTTTTCGTTCGGCGGTATGCGTTTTTTGTTGTATTTTTCAATTTGTGAGGTGAAAATGATGGACACAGGAAGCGCGATAAGTGCAGACCCGAACCCTCCGCGATCTAGGGGGATGAAAACCGCGGCTTTTTGTGCCGTTGTTTTCTGAAAATCGGTTTTGCGCTTTGTTTCCTATTTTGTGCCCTTTACGGGCAAACTGAATTTAGGAGGGAAACAAGGTGTACGAACAAGTACTTGCATTGTTGGAAGAGAAAAAATATCCGGAATTAAAAGCGATGCTTTCCGAGATGAACGAGGCGGATATCGCCGCTATTTTTGCGGATTTACCGCCCGAAACCCTGCCGCTGGTCTATCGGATTTTGCCGAAAGAGCTTGCAGCCGAGGTGTTCGTCAATATGGAGTCCGACGCACAGGAGCTGCTCATTCGCGCATTCAGCGATAATGAGCTGCGCGAGGTGCTCGACGAACTGTATGTTGACGATGCGGTCGATATTATCGAGGAAATGCCCGCAACCGTCGTCAAGCGTATTTTACAGCATACCGACCCCGAGGTGCGCAAAAGCATTAACGAAATTTTGCAGTACCCTGAGGATTCCGCCGGCAGTTTGATGACGATTGAATATGTCGACTTGAAAAAGTATATGACCGTAGACGATGCGTTTACGCGTATTCGCCGCACGGGCGTGGACAAAGAAACCATTTATATCTGCTATGTCACCGACGAAAACCGCAAATTGCTCGGTATCGTGACTGTCAAGGATTTATTGCTTTCCGAAAAAAGCAAAAAAATCTTTGAAATTATGGATACCAACATCATTTCGGTCAATACCTTGGAGGACAAAGAGGTTGTTGCGGATAAGTTCCAAAAGTACGACCTTTTGGCGTTGCCCGTGGTCGACCAGGAAAACCGCTTGGTCGGTATTATTACGATTGACGACGCGATGGATGTCTTGCAGGATGAAAACACCGAGGACATCGAAAAAATGGCGGCGATTACGCCTACGGACAAGCCATACTTAAAAATGACTGTCTTTGAAACTTGGAAAAAGCGTTTTCCGTGGCTGTTGTTGTTGATGGTTTCGGCGACCTTTACGGGCAAAATCATTCAGCATTTTGAAAATGCCTTGCAGGCGTATGTTATACTGACCTCATTTATCCCGATGCTGATGGATACGGGCGGTAACTGCGGCGGGCAGGCTTCGGTTACGATTATCCGCGGTCTCTCATTGGGCGAAATCGAATTCCGTGACACCTTCCGCGTAATTTGGAAAGAACTGCGCGTGGCATTGCTGTGCGGCATTACGCTTGCAGCGGTTAATTTCTTAAAACTGATGGTCATTGACCGCGTTACGCTGGCGGTTGCCGCTGTGGTTTGCGTGACGATGGTTTTGGCGATTGTGCTGGCGAAATTCATCGGCTGTACCTTGCCGATTCTCGCCAAACGCGTGCATTTAGACCCTGCCGTAATGGCAAGCCCGTTTATTACCACGATTGTCGATGCGCTCTCGCTGTTGATTTATTTCCGCGTCGCGTCCATGGTTTTGGGTATATAATGAATTTTACAGCCCCGCAAGGGGCTGTTTTTTTGTGCAAGTAATCCGTATGTTCAATAACAGTCAAACTTTTTCGCAAATTACAGCAACAAATTGGGGTTTGTAGGGGTAATTTGTCATCCTGAGCGAAGCGAAGGATCGCCAATAGCAAAAAGTAAACCTTGCACGCAACGAGATTCTTCGCCTAACGGCTCAGAATGACAATGCGTAGGGAACGGTCTTGACCGTTCCGTAAATCCCCTACAAACCCCAATTTGTCATTCTGAACGAAGTGAAGAATCTTCAATAGCACAAAATAAAATACACAAAACGGAGATTCTTCGGCTACGCCTCAGAATGACCGAATAGGCGAAAGGCTCCCCAAAACCCATTCAAAATCCATTCCCTCTCTTGACATTTTTCGCCGTATTTTTTATATTGTATCTATACGGTATTTTTATACGAAATCACTCGCAAACAAAGAGGAACAGCGTGGATATAAAACTGCATTACATCGAAAAGGGCGAGGGGAAACCGCTGGTTTTATTGCATGGCAACGGTCAGTCGCTCGACTATTTTCAAAATCAAATCGAAGCCTTTTCAAAATCCTATCGCGTGTTTGCCGTCGATACTCGCGGGCACGGGCAGTCCCCGCGTGGCACAGCGCCGTTTACGATGCACCAATTCAGCGAGGATTTGCGCGCTTTCCTCGATGCGCACGGTTTGAAAAAGATTTATTTGCTCGGTTTTTCCGACGGTGGCAATATTGCGCTGACCTTTGCGCTTCGGTATCCCGAATACATAGAAAAACTGATTGTCAACGGTGCGAATTTAAGCACAAAAGGCGTAAAACCGCGGTACCAAATCCCCATTGAACTCGGTTACCGTTTCACAAAGCTTTTTGCCGCTAAAAATGAAACCATCCGCCGCAAATGCGAATTGCTCGGGTTAATGGTCAACGAGCCGAATATCTGCTTTGCACAACTGAAAAATGTAATGATGCCGACGCTTGTGCTTGTCGGTACAAACGATATGATCAAAGACGCCCATTCCCGCGCGCTTGCCGCCGCATTGCCGCATGCGGAATTTGTTGCTTTAAAAGGCAGGCATTGTGTTTCCAAAGACGCGCCCGAAGCCTATAACCGCACCGTGCTGGATTTCTTGGGAAAACAGATGTAAAAATGCACAAAACGCGCTTTTCAAAAAGCACCTTTTTGTTCAGAGAAACAAATGTGCAAAACCGCACAAAAACGGCATTGACAATTTTTTAACAATGCTGTATGATGATATCAATACGAAAATACTGATTGGAGCGAAAGTCGTATGCGTACAGCCGTTCAAACGGTACAGGGTATTTCCAAGCAGGCGCTTTTACGGCTGCCTTATTACCTAAATTATTTAAAGTTGGTGCAAAAAGAGGGTACGACGGTTGTGTCCGCCCCGAAAATTGCTGCGGCTTTGGCGCTCAATGAGGTGCAGGTGCGCAAGGACATCGCTTTGGTCAGTTCGTGTGCAGGCAAACCGAAAACGGGCTTTCAGGTGGATTTGCTGATTCACGATTTGGAGTCGTTTTTGGGCTATGACAATGTCGATGAGGCAGTCTTAATCGGTGCGGGACAGTTGGGGCGTTCGCTTCTCGGGTACAAGGGCTTTGCGGACTACGGATTGCATATTGTAGCCGCCTTTGACCGTGACGCGGCGCTTTGTGACCTTCGCTTTGACGGCGAACAGCGGATTTTCCCGCTGGAAAAGCTCGAAGACCTCTGCCGACGCCTGTGCGTACATATTGGTATCATTTGCGTGCCGAGCGAGAACGCACAGGAAGTGTGTGACAGACTTGTCGCCTGCGGTATTCGCGCGATATGGAATTTTGCACCGACGCACTTGACCGTTCCTGACGGGGTGCTTTTGCAAAACGAAAATATGGCGTCCTCGCTGGCGGTTTTGTCAGCACATTTAAAACAGTCAATGGATTCATCCGAAATCTAAAAAAGGAGACATAAGTACAATGGAACAGGCAAAGACTTACGAAATTGTAGACTCTGTCGAAATGCTTGAAAAGGCATTGAAGCGCGTCCGCGAAGCGCAGGCGATATTTGCGACCTATTCGCAGGAGCAGGTCGATAAAATCTTCCGCGCGGCGGCAATCGCGGCGAACAAAGCCCGTATTCCGCTTGCCAAAATGGCGGTGGAGGAAACCGGTATGGGCGTGGTGGAAGACAAGGTTATCAAAAACCACTATGCGGCGGAATATATCTACAATGCGTACAAAGATACAAAAACCTGCGGCGTGATTGAAGAGGACAGCGCATTCGGCACGAAAAAGATTGCCGAGCCTATCGGTGTTGTGGCGGCGGTTATCCCGACCACGAACCCGACCTCGACCGCGATTTTCAAGACCTTGATTTCTTTGAAAACCCGCAACGGCATTATCATCAGCCCCCATCCGCGCGCAAAACAGTCCACCATTGCGGCGGCGAAAATCGTTTTGGAAGCGGCGGTTAAAGCCGGCGCACCCGAGGGGATTATTGATTGGATTGACATTCCCTCTCTCGAAATGACCAATATGCTGATGAAAGAAGCCGATATTATTCTTGCAACCGGTGGCCCCGGTATGGTGAAGGCGGCGTATTCCAGCGGCAAACCGGCACTGGGCGTCGGCGCGGGAAATACTCCCGCGATTATCGACGATACCGCCGATATTCTGCTTGCCGTCAACTCCATTATTCACTCCAAGACCTTTGACAACGGTATGATTTGCGCGTCCGAGCAGTCGGTTATCGTGCTCGATAAAGTCTACAAAAAGGTCAAGGAAGAGTTTGCGGCACGCGGTTGCTATTTCCTCAAAAAAGCCGAACTCGAAAAGGTCAGAAAGACCATTATCATCAACGGCGCGCTGAATGCGAAAATCGTCGGGCAATCTGCCTATAAAATTGCACAGCTTGCAGGCGTTACTGTGCCCGAAACCGCAAAAATCTTAATCGGCGAAGTCACAAGCGTGGATTTGTCCGAAGAATTTGCACACGAAAAGCTCTCTCCCGTGCTTGCAATGTATAAGGCAAAAGACTTTGAGGATGCGCTCGCAAAAGCCGAACACCTCATTGCCGACGGCGGCTACGGTCACACTTCGTCTGTGTATCTCAACGCCGTGACCGAAACAGAGAAATTAGCAGAATTTGGCGAAAGAATGAAGACTTGCCGTATTCTTGTGAATACTCCGTCTTCGCAGGGCGGTATCGGTGACCTTTACAACTTTAAACTTGCACCGTCGCTGACCTTGGGTTGCGGCTCTTGGGGCGGCAACTCCGTTTCCGAAAATGTCGGTGTGAAACACCTTATCAATATCAAAACCGTTGCCGAAAGAAGGGAAAATATGCTTTGGTTCCGTGCACCCGAAAAGGTGTATTTCAAAAAAGGTTGCCTGCCGGTTGCGCTCGACGAGTTAAAGACCGTAATGGGCAAAAAGAAAGCGTTTATCGTTACCGACTCTTTCCTTTACAACAACGGCTATACCAAATGCATTGAGGAGAAACTCGATGAAATGGGCATTCAGCACACCTGCTTCTATGAGGTTGCGCCCGACCCGACACTCCAATGTGCAAGAAAGGGTACCGACCAAATGGTGCAGTTCCAGCCTGACACGATTATCGCAGTCGGCGGCGGCTCTGCAATGGACGCGGCGAAGATTATGTGGGTGATGTATGAGCATCCCGATGTGGACTTCGAAGATATGGCTATGGACTTTATGGACATCCGTAAGCGTGTCTATACCTTCCCGAAAATGGGCGAAAAAGCCTACTTCATCGCCGTGCCGACTTCGGCAGGTACAGGCTCCGAGGTTACCCCGTTTGCGATTATTACCGATGCGGACACCGGCGTGAAATGGCCGCTTGCCGACTACGAACTGTTGCCGAATATGGCGATTGTCGACGCGGATATGATGATGAACGCCCCTAAGGGCTTGACTGCCGCTTCCGGTATCGATGCTGTTACCCACGCACTCGAAGCGTATGCGTCCATCATGGCGACTGATTATACCGACGGGCTTGCTATCCGTGCGTTGCAGATGATTTTCCAATATCTGCCGCGTGCTTACGATAACGGCGCAAATGACCCCATTGCCCGTGAGAAAATGGGCAACGCCGCCACGATGGCGGGTATGGCGTTCGCAAACGCATTTTTGGGCGTTTGCCACTCTATGGCGCACAAACTCGGCGCATTCCACCACTTGCCGCACGGCATTGCAAACGCATTGCTGATTGACCATGTTCTGCGCTTTAACGCCGCGGAAGTCCCGACCAAAATGGGTACATTCTCGCAGTATGACCACCCGCACACCCTCGCACGCTACTGCGAAGTCGCAGACGCTTTGGGCGTAACGGGCAAGACGGACGAAGAAAAACTCGAAAATCTCATTGCGAAGATTGACGAACTCAAAGCGCATTGCGGCGTTAAAAAGACCATCAAAGACTACGGCGTAGACGAGAAATACTTCCTCGAAACGCTCGACGAAATGGTTGAACAGGCGTTCGACGACCAGTGCACCGGCGCAAACCCGCGCTATCCGTT
>JBJEPR010000050.1:0-6427 GCA_051881335.1 Candidatus Fimenecus sp.
TACTCCGCGGGAACTGCGTGATTGTCAATGCGGTCCGCAATGGGCACAAACCGCCGCGGCAAGGATACATTTTTATACGCCGGGCGCATAATGCGGCTGCCCGAGGTCAGCTCCTCAATCCGATGCGCCGACCAACCCGCAATGCGCGCCGACATAAACAACGGCGTGAACAGCTCCTGCGGAATGCGCAGCATATCGTAGATAAGCCCCGAATATAAATCCACATTGGCGCAGATTTTTTTCTTTTCGCCTTTGTATTTTAAGAACAGTTCGGGGGTAAGCTGTTCAATCAGCTCCAAGGTGCGGAAATCGTCCTGAAAACCGCATTTTTTCGAATACGCACGGGCATTTTCTTTTAAAATCACGGCGCGCGGGTCAGACAGCGTATACACCGCATGCCCCATACCGTAGATAAGTCCCGAGCCGTCGCCCGCCTGCTTTTGAATGATTTTGGCAAGATAATCGGCAACCTGTCCCTCGTTCGTGGGGTCGCTGATATGCGCTTTCATATCCTCTACCATTTTGTGCACCTTAATGTTCGCACCGCCGTGCTTCGGGCCTTTCAAAGAACCTATCCCCGCCGCAATCGCGGAATAGGTATCCGTGCCCGACGAAGTGATACAGCGCGTGGTAAAGGTCGAGTTGTTGCCGCCGCCGTGCTCGGCGTGGATAATCATACAAATATCCAAAAGCTTTGCTTCCTCGTCCGTAAATTTGCGGTCGGAGCGAATGGAATGCAAAATCGACTCGGCGGTTTTTAAGGATTTATCATTTTGGTGGATATACATACTTTTATGGTCATATGCGCGGCGCTTGACTTGATACGCATATGCCATAATCGTCGGAATTTGCGCCATCAGCTGAATGGACTGCCGCAGGACATTTTCCACCGAGATATCATCGGGATTTTCGTCAAAGGAATACAGCGCCAGCACCGACCGCGCGACCTTGTTCATAATGTCGGGCGAGGGCGCTTTCATAATCATATCTTCAATGAATTCGTCAGGCAACTCGCGGCACTCTGCCAAAAGCGCCGAAAAACGGTCTAACTGCGTTTGCGTCGGCAAATCGCCGAACAGTAACAGCCACGCGACCTCCTCAAAGCCGAAGCGATTTTCCGCCTGACAGTTCTTGACGATTTCACTCATATCAATGCCGCGGTAAACCAGTCTGCCGTCCTTGGGCACACGCTCACCGTCGTCAATATAATAGCCCTCAACCGAGCAAATCCGCGTTAACCCCGTCATCACACCTGTGCCGTCGGCATTGCGCAATCCGCGCTTGACATCAAAACGGCGGTAATCCTCGGGGTAGATACGGTTATTTTTCAGCAATTCTTCGCATAAAGTAGAAAGAGAGTCGTTGTCAATCGGAGAAATATAGTCTGCCATATCCGAAAGACCTCCTTTGCGGGGGATTTGCGGGTAAATGCGATATTAACCCTTTTAATAGATATAATATTGTATCTCAAAATTTATGCAAAGTCAATAAAATCAAAGAAGTGAGGAAAAGTTTATGCGGATTTTCGGAATTTTATGCGCAACGCTTGCCCTTTTGCTGTTTACAATGCCGGTTTTGGTGTTTGATTTTTCGGGCAGCCTTTCCGACACGGTAAAATCCGGCTTTGCCGCCTTTTCGGGAGACGAACGGGCAGGAGCGCAAAACGCAAATACTAAAAGCGAAGACACCGTAACGGTTTTGAAGGTGTCCAGCGGCAATGTCATAGAAACCGACACGGCGGAATACCTACTGGGCTGTCTTGCGTGCGAAATGCCGCCGGACACGCCGACCGAAGCGCTCAAAGCGCAAGCGGTGGCGGCATATACCAATGTCGTGCGCTTAAAAGAAAATCCCGACGGCAAGGCCGGCGACGCGGACATCACTGACGACGCAGGGCTCCACCAAGGCTATTATGACGAACAGACGCGCCGCGAAAAGTGGGGCGACAAATACGATACCTATTCCGAAAAATTCTCTGCCGCCGTCAGTGCGGTATACGGACAAATTCTAACCTACGAGGACAAACCGATTACCGCCGCATATTTTGCGCTGTGCGCAGGGCGCACCGAAAGCGCAAAAACCGTTTGGGGCGGCGACATACCGTATCTTGTGAGCGTGACAAGCACGGGCGACCGCCTTTCGCCCGATTTGCAAACGGAAACCGTGCTTTCCGCTGACGAGGTGCGCACCGCGCTTGCGGCAGACAGCGAAATCGTACTCGGCGAAAATCCCGCAGAATGGATAACCGATTTGACGGTGTCCGACAGTGAAAGCGGCGTGGTCACTGCGGTTTGCGTCGGCGGCAAGACCGTCACGGGGCAAGCCTTGCGCGCGCTGTTGGGACTTCGCTCTCCTGCTTTTACGGTTTCGTATGCAGACGGCAGTTTTCATTTCACCGTGTCGGGCAGCGGGCATTTTGTGGGTATGAGCCAATACGGCGCGGACTATATGGCGCGGCAGGGCGCGGATTACAAGGAAATTCTGTCGCATTATTACCCCGGTACGGCGCTCAAAAACGCTTGATTTTTCCCTCCCTTACAAAACGGGCGGACAAAAGCCGCATAAAGTGCGTCTTTCTTACTGTATTTCCACTTGCAAACCGCCGAAAAAAGCCGTATACTGCTTGTATCACGCTTTTACGGTCTTAGGAGGACGCTGAACGATGAAACCGCACCGCGGACAAACACTTGACAATGTGGTCTATATGCTTCGGAATTGGTACAAATGGCACAAACGCAGTTATTTGTATATTTTTGCGCGCATTCCCGCGCTGATTGCCGTGCCGATGCTTTCCGCCTTTGCACCGAAAGTGATGATGGACAGTATCGCAGAACAAGTCTCTGTTTCCTCCCTCGTTTTGCGCGTGGCGCTGTTGTGTTTGGGGATTGCGGGCGCTTCGTGGATAGCGCCGTTTATGGAGCAAAAACTGCTCGGCTCGTCGCAAATTCTGCGAATGCGCTATGCGGTGCTGTCGTTCGAAAAAACGATGTCCGCCGATTTCGTCGATGTGGAAAGCCTGCAAGGCCGCGAGCGCTTGGAAAGAAGCGGCACCTTTGTCAACGGCAATTACAGCGGTGCACAGCATTTCTGTGATGTCGTTTGCTCTCTTTCGCAGGCGGTATTCGGCATTATTACCTCGGTAGCGCTCCTTTACAAGCTCCCCGCGTTTATGCTCGCGCTGATTTTGGTGACCTGCTTGCTCGGCTTTTTCTTGGACCAAGCCACCTACCGCGCCGACAAACGCACGCGTGAGGACACCAACCCCTTACTGCTGAAATTCAACTATTTTTATCGGACAAGCCACGAATTCCCCGCAGGCAAGGACATTCGGCTGTATAGTTTGGGCGATTGGTTTTTGAAAATTACCGCCGATGTGCTCAAAAGTTATACCAAAATTATGCACCGCTTTTTGAAAGTGACCTATACCACTTCGGCATTGCAAGCCTTGCTGTATGCCCTGCGTGACGGCGTTGCCTACTTCTTTTTAATCCGCGCCGTGCAGAACGGCACGATTACCGTGTCGGATTTCATTTTCTACTTCGGCGTTGTCGCGGGCTTTTCGGGCTATGTGTCACAACTGACCTATCAATACAACCAACTGCTCCGTTGCACCTTAGAATGTCAAAAATTCCGCGACTATTTGGAAACGCCCGAAAAGGGTGCAGAGGAAAAGCCCGCTTTCCCCACCGCAGAACAGTATTCGGTGGAATTTCGCGATGTGCACTTTTCTTACCGCGACAGCGAAACAGAAACCATCAAAGGTATGGATTTCAAGGTGGAGCGCGGGGAAAACATCGCCATTGTCGGCGAAAACGGCGCGGGCAAAACCACCGCGATTAAACTGCTGTGCGGGCTGTATGCGCCGACAAGCGGCGAAATCTTAATTAACGGCGCGCGTGCAGAGGATTTTTCGCAAGACAGCTATTTTGACCTGTTTTCCGTTGTGTTTCAGGATTACCACTTCCTGCCCGTGAGCATTGCCAAAAATGTGACCTTACAAAACGAGGAAGACATAGACCGCGATAAACTGTGGGCGTGCCTTACAAAAGCGGGTATCCGCGAAAAAATCGAGTCGCTCCCCGACCGCGAAAACACGCGGATGGACAAAACCGTACATAAAGACGCCGCGGACTTTTCCGGCGGCGAAAAGCAGAAAATCCTGCTTGCCCGTGCACTTTACAAGGGCGCGCCGATTCTCATTTTGGACGAGCCGACCGCCGCGCTCGACCCGATTGCCGAAAACGAATTGTATTTACAGTACAATGCGCTTTCGGGCGGCAAAACCTCGTTTTTCATTTCACACCGTCTTTCCTCAACGCGGTTTTGCGATAAAATTTTGTTTTTGTCCGACGGCAAAATCGCCGAATACGGCACGCACGAGGAACTGATGGCAAAAAAAGGCAAATATTATCAAATGTATCAGTTGCAAAGTTACTACTATCGGGAGGAGGGCGATGCGATATGAAAACGGTACGCTATTACCTGAAAGCCTTCCGCCAAATTATGCGCTTTGAGCCGCTGATGTTGCCACTCACCCTCCTTGCGGCAATTTGCCGCGGCATACGCCCGTTCATCAATGTGTATTTTTCCGCGCGCATCGTCGCGCAACTGTATGCAGGCGACGCGTCCGAAGCGCTGTTTACAAGCGTCGGGCTGTGCATCGGATTAAATCTTGTGTTTCAGGTTGCAACCGATTGGTTCAACCTCACTTTACAGATGTCGCGCACGCGCCTGTCGCAAAAAGAGCGCTTGGCGATTGAAAATAAGTTGTTCACGCTGGATTACGCCAAACTCGAAGACAGCGCATTTCAGGAATTGGTACACTTACATTCCGAGTCGATGGACAAAATCTATTCCGCCTTTTCGCAGCTTGCGTGGATGGTGAACGATTTTATCTCCGGCGCTGTGACGCTGATTTTGGCTGTGGTGATTTTGTTGCCGCTTTTTAAACTCGGATTTGTGAAAACGGGCGAGGGCTTTGTCCATTCCCCGTGGTTTTTCGCGGTACTGGTCGCCGCCATTGGTGTCAGCGCCGTATGCACGGTACTTTTAACGAACTACACAAGCAAGGTGTGGTTTCACTCCCAACATCGCTACGGCAAATTGGACCGCCTGTTCCACCGTTATCGCGATATTCTGTCGAATTACAATTCCGGCAAAGAGGTGCGGCTTTACAAAGAACAAGCCCTCATCTCGCGCGAAGCCACAGCCGAACTGTTGACCAAAGGCGAAACCATTTTACGCGAGACTTCCAAGCAATCCGCCGCCGCAAGCGCTTATATGGCGGTTATCGGCGCGGCAGTGGGCTTTGGGGTATACACCTTTATCGGCGTGAAGGGGCTGTTGGGGCTGTTTGATATGGAAGCGCTTGTGCGCTACACCGGCGCATTTATGCAGGTGATTGCGGGCGTGACGGCGATTGCAGGCACCTTCGGCAGAAACGCGCAAATCGTGCCGAACCTCGAATACTTCTTCCGCATTGTCGATACCGAATCCGCCATGGACTACGGCGACAAAACCGTGGATTTAGAGAATGTGGAAATCGAATTTAAAAATGTGTATTTCCGCTATCCGTCAGCGAAAAGCGATACACTCAAAAATATTTCTTTAAAAATTCACAAAGGCGAACGGCTGGCGGTGGTCGGGCGCAACGGCAGCGGCAAAACGACATTTATCAAACTGCTGTGCCGTTTGTACGATGCCGACCGCGGCGAAATCCTCGTCAACGGCGTGAATATCAAGGATTTGTCCGTCGATTGCTGTAAGCAACTGTTTTCAGTGGTGTTTCAGGATTTTAAACTGTTCTCCCTGTCAGTGGCGGACAACCTAACCGCAGGCGAGACACCCGACGCTGTGCGCTTAAAGCAATGCCTTGCCGAAGCCGACGCGCTTGAACGCATTGAGCGTATGGCGCAAAAGGAAAACACCGCCCTTTACAAAGATATGGATAAGGACGGTGTAGAAATCTCCGGCGGCGAAGCGCAAAAAATCGCGCTTGCCCGCGCACTTTACAAAGATGCACCCGTGGTTGTGCTCGACGAGCCGACCGCCGCGCTCGACCCCGTGGCGGAGCATCGGATTTATCAGCAATTCAACGATTTTGTCGAGGGCAAAACCGCCATTTACATTTCGCACCGCCTTTCCTCCTGCCGCTTTTGCGACAAAATTGCCGTATTCAAAAAAGGAGAACTCACAGAGTTCGGCACGCACGAGGATTTGCTCCGAAACGAACACGGCGAATACCGCCGCCTTTGGGACGCACAGGCAAAATATTACCTGCCCGAGGGGTAACTTCTTTTTTCAAAAGTCCCATTCTTCGGATTGGTCTTTATACAACAACCCCGCCCATACCGTTTTGGTATGGGCGGGGTGTATTTGGTGTCTTTAGACGTGGAAATAAACCCCCGGTTCTACCGGGGGAGGGAAA
>JBJEPR010000051.1:0-6326 GCA_051881335.1 Candidatus Fimenecus sp.
ACGCCGTACAGTACCGCAAGCAACAAAAGGAAGGACAGCGCGCGGTCCACCCAAGAAAGTAGGTCTGCTTCAAAATAAGAACCACGCAAGATTGACACAAGATAAGACAGGCACTGCGCGACAAGCACAACTGCGCACAGAATTTTCAAGCGTTTGTCTTTGTCTGCCCCGTCCGTGCGCGCGGCGGTGTCTAACAAAAAGGCTAAAAAGGTAATTTCCAACGCCGCACCAAGCAAAGAAAGCAACCATACAGATGTTGCCGCGCCCCACAACGAATCGGCATCGGCAAAGGATGGCATCTTGTTAGAAAGTAACCCGGCAAACAAACCGCCGACAATCCCCGGCAAATACGGGTATAAAAATTCATAGTCCGCGATACTGCCGCGAAAATTGGTCTTTTTGACAATGTGCGAACCGAGGTAAATGCCCGAAACGATTTGGACAATACCGAGGCAGACTGTTTCTATCATGAGTAAATTGTCGCTGACTGTATAGTTTAAATAAACAGAAACCGCCGACGGCAAGGTCAGGAGATAAAACACCAATCCCACCAGCAATTCCCAGATAAATCCGACTTTTAAAAAGTACGCAAACGGATTTTTCGGCTCGTACCGTTCTGCCGCCGCGGCGAGCACAGCCGCACGCTCTATATCTTCGGTAAAATAATTTTCGGGAAGTGCATATTTCCCCGTCAAAAACTGCGCCACATCTTCGGGGATCTCGCCCGTCAGCTCCAAACGCTCTAATTCCGCTTCGCGCAAGTGAAGTTCTTCCGCCAAATCCTTGCGCCAAATATTATGTTCTGCGCGAAAATCCGCAAGTCCTCTGGTTTTCATCGTATACCCTCCGTCCCCGTTTATCGGTTTATTATCAATATACCATATTTCGGTAACCCTGTAAAGCGAAACGGTTGCAAAATCCGCCGAAATTATATATAATACTGTTTGGTTATGCTCACAAATTTCCAGCTGAGAAAAAATGAACGGAGAAGTTATGTGCACTTTATACATTACGGATTTAGACGGTACATTTTTCGATAACAGTGGCACGGTTTCAAAAGAGAGCCGCCGTATTATCAATGCGCTCACACAAAGAGGGCTGTTATTTTCGGTCGCTACTGCACGAAGCAGTTTGACGGTAAAAGAGCTACTGCAAGGGCTTCATTTTCCCACCCCGCTTGTTTTAATGAACGGCGTATTTTTATATGATTTGGGAAAAGACGAAATTGTTTCCTTTCACGAAATTGCGCCTCGCCCCTTTTCCGAAGTCGTAGCGGCGTTTCAAGCATATAACAAAGCACCCATGCTGTTTTTATACGGGGATGACGGGCAGATTTCCGTGCAGTACACGCGTTTGGATTTACAAATCAACCGCGATTTTTACCATGCGCGCAAAAAAGTGCTCGGCGAGCGATTTCGCCGTGTTGACAGTTTGCATATTCCCGAAAGACAGCACGCAGTGTATGTGAATTTGGTGGACACCTACGAAAGTCTTCAGCCGATTACTGTGCTTTTGGAGAAAATTGAGGGCATTCATTTTTCCTTTTACGGCGATACCTACACCGAATACTGGTTTTTGGAGGTTTTCAGTGCCGAAGCGTCAAAAGCGAACGGTGCAAACGAGGTGAAAGCGCTGGTACATGCCGACAGACTGGTTGCGTTCGGAGACAATTACAACGATGTAACGCTGTTCGCCGCCGCGGACGAAGCCTATGCCGTGGAAAATGCCGTAGACGAGCTCAAAGCACAGGCAACCGCCGTAATCGAGAGCAATGCGCAAGACGGTGTGGCAAAATTTTTGCTTCGGCAGTTTTCCGATATGACAGAGGAAAAGGCATAGAACAAAACCGGAGATTTTTTTAAAAATTGATTGACATTGTAAGGCAATCGTGCTATTATATTGGAGCGTCAAGCGGACTTTTCGGTTTGGCGAAAGCGGAAAAAGCGATATGCTCCGCCTCGGGTGCTCTCCCCGTGTAAAATGTAGAGAGCAAAACAGAATATGCGGATATGGCGGAACTGGCAGTTTTCAACCGAGCGCCTCCTGCGGAGGATGAAGCGAAGGTTGAAAAGGCGCAGCGGTCAAAATTGCGTGCCGCTCCAAGGCACAGGCAATTTCGGGCACCGCAAGAGTCACGCGGGAGCGGCTGCCTGTAAAAAAATTAAATAATACAATTAAAACGAGTTTTCACTCGATTTTAATATGCGGATATGGCGGAACTGGCAGACGCGCTAGATTCAGGTTCTAGTGAAGGCAACTTCATGCAGGTTCAATTCCTGTTATCCGCACCAAAAAGAAAAGTCGCATTCGCGGCTTTTCTTTTTATGTTTTGCTCTTTTCTATGCATAGCAAAGCAAATATAAAATATTCTTCATGGCAGAAAGCCCCGCCGATGTTTGTCGGCGAGGCTTGCTAATTATATGTTATTCAATATGCTATGTTGCTGTACTGTACTGCGGTGCGGGTAGTTGCCGTACCCTTTACAGGCACTTTGGTAAGCGAAGCAAGGGTGGAATCGGACAGTGAAGAAGCGTCTAATTCCAAGTCAAAGCTGTACGCATCGTCATATTGCATTTCCATTGCCGTAATTTTACCGTTATTCACGGTCACGCAAAGCGTTGTACCCGTAATTTCTTGGTCAAACTTCTTTGCCGTAACCATTTCACCGACTTGTGAAAAGAGCGTCATATATTCCGCTTCTTCGTGAAAGCTCTCGGTCATTCGCCCGAGAGTGCTTGTTCCGTTTTTGGTGGGATTTTGCGTATTTTGCAATGTAAAATACAGCTTTGTGCCCTCTTGACGGTACGAAACAATATCGCTTTCTTGCAGGGACATTGCAATCATATCATATTGCGCCGGAGAACGCGAATAATCGTCTGTCGGCGCTTCCACGGTATAGGCGGTTTCGCCGACGCCGACGAGCATACCGAAAATCGTATCCAAATCCATAGACATATTCGGGTCAATGGACTGCACGATGGATTCAATCAACTGATTTAATAGCCACGTGGAAAGACTGCTTGACAGTTTCACATTTTTGGTATAAGCACAATCGGCGCTTACGGCATAACCGCCTGTTTGCACGATTTTTGCGGTTTCGGCATTGACAAGGCTGAGCGCCTCGGCACAGGTATAGGTCGGCAAAGGCGCATACCCGCCGTCCGACGAATACACATACCATTTCTGTGCGCGTGCGCCCGACGCGGTTTGCAGTATCCAACGCGCATCTACGGCATTGAGTTTGCCGTCCGCATTCATATCGGCAAACTGCATTTCCGTTTTGGCAATCGTACGCGCACCGGACGCCACCTGCAAAATCCAACGGGCGTCCACAGCATTTGGATTGCCGTCATCATTGACATCGCCGACGCAGCGCATTTTGCCCTCCGCGATTTCTCCCTCGGCGGCAAAGGCAGGCATACTGCCGCATAAAGCGATGACCAAAATTATGCACAGAACTCGATATACTGTTTTTTTCACAAGCTCACTTCTTTCCGAAAAGATGGCAGTCCGTTTTTTACAGTTCTCTTATCCCGCTCGCCGCCTGTAAAATCCAACGGGCATCAACGGCGGTCACTTTCCCGTCGCCGTTCACATCAGCCGCCGCAGCCTCTGTATCGCTGAAGCTCCGCGTACCGGACGCAGCCTGCAATGCCCAACGCGCATCCACAGCGGTCACTTTACCGTCATTGTTGATATCGCCGGTTGTTTTGACAATTTGCATTGTCCAAGTTCCGCCTGTCAGCGAAACAGCCGTATCATTTGCATCCGGCGCGGTCGCTTCGGTTACCTGCAAAGTCAAATCCGTTGCACAGGCTTCTGTCGCCAACACTGCAAAATTCAGGACAATCACTTGCCCGCTTTTGGTGCTTTCGCTGCCGTTGCTACAGGCAACCGTAATTTGAGAATCGCCCTGTGTACCGACGGAAACCATTGTAAAGGCTTCCTCACTGTAAGAAACATATTGCAGCTTCGCCGCATCAAATTTTACGGTAAAGGTCAATGTGCCGAGCTCTGCATTATCCAAATAAATCGGAATCTGCACCTGCTGTCCGACACGCGCTGTCGGCACCTGCACACGCAGTGCGGCAGGCTGTACGGGCGCGTTGACGGTTATAGTAAAGGAAGTGGTTTTTCCCGAATAAGTGACGGTAACGGTTTTCGTGCCCGCTGTTGTCATATCGGGAGACGAAACAGAAAATCCGCTTGAAACGGTTTCGGTTGTGCCGTTACTGTATGTGACCATTATCGATAAGCCATCGGCGGAGAATGCTTCGTTTTGCTCATAAACGGTTTTATTCGGTTTTGTAGCAATCGAAATTGCCGTGACGGTCGGGTCGGGCGTGGGGTCAGGGTCAGGGTCAGGGTCAGGATCGGGAATCGGGTCGGGGTCTACCGAGGTATCCCACGGCAAGCGACAACGCTGTTCCGGCAAATTTTCATATAACGGAATTACAAACACGAAATCATTGTTTATCATATCGTTATTGACATAGCCGTTATACGCGATATTTGATTCACTGCACGCGCCGACAACATTGGTCATATACTGATGCCAATACAGTTGCCCGTCGGAATTGTCCACATCAAACTTTTGCAGATAATTCGTATTCTGCCCCTTATTGATATAGCCGTTCGCAATCCACTGCGCACCGCCGACAATCGATTTATAAGGGCTTGTCCACGGTCTGCCGTAACTGCCGTTCTCTTGCGAAGCCCACTGCAAGCCCTGTTTGATTGGGTCATCGGTTGCAGAAGTCGCGTTAATATTATAATAATTATAGTACCCGCTTAAATCCGTACCGTCTTTGGCGATATAGGTGCCGCTTGTGGAGCCGCTGCCGTTGCGCGAAACTTCCTGAATGATTTTTGACGCTAAGAAGTACGGGCTTGCGCCGGAAAGCTCGCCTGCCTCATAAATCGCCTGCGCATAAGTCAAGCGTCTGCCATCATCGGCGGTAATATAGGTATTCTCCATAAAACTGCCTTTGATAATGCTTTCCACACCCTCGACGGTTTGCAGACTTTCATTAAAGCCCTGCAATTCAAACTGAAAAATACGGCTTTCCGTCATCAAATTACGAGGATCCATATAATAGGCAATCACTTCATCGGACGCCTGATACCAACCTTCAGACGATTTCAGATAATTGCCGTTTGCATCTTTATAGCGATATTCTTCTTTTAAATTCGGACTGACTACATTGCGGAACGGCGCGCCGCGGTAGCACTCGTTATCCATAACATCGTTCCAATCGAGCCCCGTATCGACAAAGGTGAATTGCCAATTCGGGTGCGCTTCCATTAACGGCTTTAAATACGGACGATAGGCTTCGGGAACGGCGTAAATATCAATATCCTCGCCGGAAACGGGCGGCGTGGTGGTTTCGGGGTCTAAGGTGATATATTTCGCCGAGACATAGCCCGTCACGCTTGTCCCGTTAAAGGTTGCCGTGATTTTATACCAAATGGGATAATTGGTTGTGTCGCCCTTGTCGCTTTGATATGTACCCAAAACGGAAACCGCCGTGCCTTTCGGCAGTTGTACCACCTGCCCGTTTTGATACAGCAAATCATAGCCTGTGCCGGGACCCGTGCGCACGCGTAACGGGTCGGAATTTGTTGTCACCGTACCGGTCAACGCAAGCACCGGCAAGACGGTCACACACAAAAGCAGGGCCATCGACAAAACAGACATTGCAAATTTTTTGGCTTTCATCCGAAACACCGTAATCCTTTCTTATCTTCCGAATTTATTGCTGACAATACAAAAGAATGCCGCGGGCAATCGCGTCCGCCATACTTTCCTGCACGGCAGGCAAGCAGAGTTGATTGCATTCCGTACCGTTGGAAAGATACCCGCATTCTATCAGTACCGCGGGGCATTCCTCAATGCGCGTCACCTTAAACGGGTAATAGCGCACCCCGCCGTCCTCCGGCACAATGCGCGACTGCATATAGTCGTCATTTGCATATATGCCTTTCCACGCGGTCACCAACTGCGCGTGAATGCTTGCCGCAAGCGGTTGCGCATACGCGCGGTAATAATAAACCTCCGTGCCACTTAAAGAGGCACTGTTGTTTGCGTTACAGTGAATGGAAACAAATGCGTCTGCACCTGTTTCCCGCCCAAGGGTACGGCGGGCTTCGGGGTCCACATATACATCCGCCGTACGGGAAATGACCACGCGCACGCCTGCTGCCTCTAATTCTTGCTTAACAAGCGCCGCAATGCGCAGATTCAAAGCGGCCTCATACACACCGTTCGCACCGATGGCACCGCAGTCTCTGCCGCCGTGCCCGGGGTCGAGTAAAACCACGGTATC
>JBJEPR010000052.1:0-6092 GCA_051881335.1 Candidatus Fimenecus sp.
TGCTATTGGCGATCCTTCGCTTCGCTCAGGATGACAAATTACCCCTACAAATCCCCAATTTTCCTTTCACAAAAAACGGCGGGATGATTCTCTGCCGTGGCAAAATACAACTAAAACGGCAATACGCGATTTAATCCTTCATATATTTCCCGAAACGGATTTGGTTGACGATAAAGCCGACGCCCAAAACCAACAAGGCGGGAATGAGCAGAATAATCAGCGCCAAAATACCGATAAGCACAATCGGCACGCCCTTTTTGCTCTTTTTGTACGCCGTCTTCGGCGCTTCCGCCTTGGGCGGCGCGGGATTTTCTGCTGTGTAGTGCGGCAAAATCGGCAATACAGCGTTATAAGACGGGAACCCGCTGTTATGTAAAAGCGGCTCGACGAAATCACACAGCGAGTCGGACACTTTTAAAAGTTTTTTCACCGAAATGTGGAGCGCCGCGAATACGGAATCGAAAATGCTGAGAAGCCCCATCGTGATTTTGTACGCCGCATTGTCGGGCTCGTAGAGGTTTTCGCCCGCATAGAGATTTGTGACGATATCCACAATGAAATCGACCACGGATTTGTCCTTGATGTCGGCGTAATCCTCGGGTTTTAAGCCGGTTTCTGCTTTCGTCCATTTGGCAACCGTGCCGATTTTCAAGCTGTTTAACCGTTTGGCAAAGGGCTTAATCAACCAACCGATTTTGTAAATCAGTTTCTTTTTGATACTCATTGCCGTCACCATATCGGCAAATTTGTGCGTATCACCGCCTGCGGCTTTGACCATATCGCGCACCATACCGACGAGTTGATTTTTGAGGTATTCCTGCAAGGAGCTGCCCTCTAAATCAAAATTGACCTTTTCGGTGATAAAGTCGGTGGTAGTCGAAACAATGCCAGCCGCTTCGTCCACCACAACGGTACGAATCGGCGCGGGATACCCCACGGCTGCCGCCGTGGAAATGGTGTAAAGCGTGTTCCCGATGTCACTTTCGATTTTATCAATATGATGAATGTGGGAGTGCCCCGTTAATACAAACTGCAATCCCAAATCGGCATACTGCTTACGGCGAATATCAAAATCACCGTGCATATCGTTTTTGCCGATAAGCGCATATACAGGTGACGGCGCAATCAGCGGGTGGTGCGTCATCATCAGCATAAACTGATTGTTTTTCTTCGCGTCCTCGACCTGCTCGCAAAGCCAAGCGTAGCAATCGTCGGAAATACCGCTTTTTCCCGCTAAATTGCGGTCATCGTTAATCGCAAACAGGCGGTAGCCCTCTTGCAGCTGCACCACATACGACATACTGTCGCGGTGCACGGAAATCGCCTCATCAGGCCCAAATTCGCGGTACATATCATAAAGCTCCTCGCGCTTTGCCGCGGGGATTTTCACTTTTTCGTCGCCGACATAAGAATTGGTCTGCCCGTCGTCTTGATAATCGTGCGTCGCGGTAATGACATACACACGCTTGCCCGCCGCTTTAAGGTCGCGGAGCATCTCGATAAATTCGCGGTGTGAATCATACTCACCGTTGCTGGTGGTATCGCCCGAAATCAAAACGATATCGGTGCGCTTATCCGCCTTGATTTGGCGAAACGCGGCGTCCAAAAGCTCTGCGGAATACTTTAATAGCATTTGGCTTTTGGTGTTCGCCGCTTCATAAGCCTTGCCTTCAATACCTGTGGATTTCGCGTAATAATGCGTATCGGTAATGACGGTAACCGTCAGCGGTGTTTTTGCCATATCAATCTCTCGCTTTCGTCGCAATTTCTTTCTGCAAACGGGCAATCAATGCGGGCAGTTCCATCGCGCCGATGTCGCCCTCGCCGCGGTGGCTGACGGAGACCGAGCCGTTCTCCGCCTCTTTGTCGCCGACAATCAGCCAGTACGGCAATCTCTGCAAGCGGGATTCACGAATTTTATAGCCGATTTTTTCACTGCGGTCGTCTACCGTCACGCGAAGCCCTGCGCTTTCAAGTTGCTTTTTGATTTCGTAAGCGCGGTCATGATGACGGTCGGCAATCGGCAAAATGCGGACTTGCTCGGGGGCGAGCCACAGCGGGAACGCGCCGGCAAAATGCTCAATCAAAATACCGATGAAACGCTCAATCGAGCCGAACACCACACGGTGAATCATAATTGGACGGTGTTTTTCGCCGTCTGCACCGACATATTCCGCCTCGAAGCGCTGCGGCAACTGGAAGTCCAGCTGAATGGTGCCGCACTGCCAGGTTCTGCCGAGGGAGTCCTCCAAATGGAAGTCGATTTTGGGGCCGTAGAACGCGCCGTCACCCTCGTTGACCACATAGGGAAGCTGTAATTCATCGAGCGCTTTGCGCAAACCGTCGGTTGCCATTTCCCAATCCGCGTCACTGCCCATGGAGTCCGCGGGACGGGTGGAAAGCTCGACATGATATTTAAAGCCAAACAGCGTGTATACCTCGTCAATCAAGCGCACCACGCCTTTGATTTCGTCGGTGATTTGCTCGGGCGTCATAAAAATGTGCGCGTCATCCTGCGTGAAGCAACGCACACGCATCAGCCCGTGCAGTGCACCGGATTTTTCGTGGCGGTGCACAAGACCGAGCTCACCCATACGAATCGGCAAATCGCGATAGGAGCGCATTTCCGATTTATACACCAGCATACCGCCCGGGCAGTTCATCGGTTTGATGGCAAAATCCGTATCGTCAATGACCGTGGTATACATATTTTCTTTGTAATGGTCCCAGTGCCCCGAGGTCTCCCACAGCGCGCGGTTGAGCATAATCGGGGTGGAAATTTCCACATAACCCTCACGGGTATGAATTTCGCGCCAATAGTCAATCAGCGTGTTTTTGAGAATCATACCTTTCGGCAGGAAGAACGGGAAACCCGGGCCCTCGTCCATCATCGTAAACAGTTTCAGTTCCTTGCCGAGTTTTCTGTGGTCGCGTTTTTTCGCTTCTTCAATTCTTTCCAGGTATTCCTCCAATTCCGATGCTTTCGGGAATGCGGTCGCATAAATGCGTTGGAGCATTTTATTGTGCTCATCGCCGCGCCAATATGCACCCGTGCAGGAGGTCAACTTAAACGCTTTCACCGCGCCCGTTGTCATCAAATGCGGACCTGCGCAAAGCTCGGTAAATTCACCCTGCTTGTAGAACGAAATCGGCTCGCCGTTGCCTGCGTGCTCGGCAATTAACTCCACTTTGTAGGTTTCGCCTTTTTCCGCCATCAGCGCGGTTGCCTCGGCGGGCGGCAACTCAAATTTTTCAAGCGGCAAATCCTCTTTGACGATTTTTTTCATTTCCGCTTCAATTTTTTTCAGCACTTCGGGGGTAAATACGGTTTCGGAGTCGAAATCGTAATAAAAACCGTTGTCGACAGCCGGACCGATAGCAAGTTTCGTTTCGGGATACAGGCGTTTTACAGCCTGCGCCAAAATATGCGACGCAGTATGGCGGAAGGTGCGTTTGCCGTCCTCGTCGTCAAAGGTCAGAATTTCGAGCGCACAGTTTTTGGTAAGCTCGGTGCGCAAATCGCAGACTTTACCGTCCACGCGTGCGACACAAGCGGACTTGTAAAGCCCCATACCGATGTCTTTGGCGACCTCTGCCGCCGTGACGGGCGCGTCATAGGTTTTGACTGCGCCGCCTTTTAAGGTAATTTCAATCATTTGCAATGCCTCCTAAAATCAAACATCTTTCTGTAAAAATAAAAAAGCACTTCACCCCGCCAAGGGATGAAATGCTTACATTCCACGGTTCCACCCAAATTGACATTCTTGTAAGAATGCCCACTCGTTTTGCCTTAACGCAGCAACGGCGGCGCGCCTTATTTCGGCGCACACTCAGGAGTGGTCTCGAGCTTTCGGTCTTTACGCGCACTTTCAGCCGATGATGCACGCTCTCTTGTAAGCCTTACAAAGCCGTCGTTCTCCGTCAACGATTTCGTTTTTTCGATTTGTTTTATTGTACCCCTAAACCGCACAAAAAGTCAACAGTTATTTTTTGCGATGTGAAAAACGGCTTTTTTGCATTTTTTTGCAAACTGTGGTATACTGTGAAAATCAAATCGAATTTTGCAAATCGGGAGCTTATCTATGAAGATTTCAAAACGAATGTTTCGCATAGCGTGTTTTGCGCTTGCACTTCTGCTTCTGCTGTCGGGGTGCACTTCTCAAGATGTGCAAAAATCCGCCGTTGGACAACGCACACAGGTCGGTGCGGAATACACCGATGCGAAATACCATACCGCCGACCAAAGCAATTTGATATATGTTGCAAAATCGGGACTGATTGAACTGTATTTTGACAGCACCACCTACGGGGTTGCCGTGAAAGAAACCAACACAGGGAAAATGTGGCAAACACTCCCCGAAAGTGCGTCTGCGGAAAATCCGGCACAGACCGCCGTTCTGACAGCAACGGTCAGCAACGGCAGTACGGAATACACGCTCAATTCGCAGGACAACGCCGTGGCGTTTGAGACTGCTTCGTTCCAGCCGACGGAAAACGGCATTCAAGTCACCTATGATATGGCGTTCGACAAAGAGACTGCCGACTGCGCGTTTGACGCAGTTCCGGCAGGCGCGCTCTATCTGTCGGTCACCGTCAGTTACGCCTTAGAGGACGGCGCACTGCGGGCAAAAATCAACTGCGGCAATATTCTTTTAAGCGACGGCTACACCTTGGAAACGCTCACCTTGCTCGACTGCTTCGGCGCAACCGATGTCGCAACAGAAGGCGACTATATTTTTGTACCCGACGGATGCGGTGCGACGCAAGACACCGTCAGCGCACTGCAAGACGATTACGACTGCCGCATCTTCGTCCCTTACGGCGACGACCCTGCGCTCGGAGAGCCAGCGCAAACCGATGAAAACGGCGCGGTGCTGCGCACGGCGGCGTTAATTCCCGCCTACGGTATAAAAAGCGGCAACGCGGCATTTTTGGCGCTTGTGGAAAGCGGCGACGCCATTTGTGAAATCCGTTCGTACGCCTGCAAGGGCGCGGGAACTTATAACCGCGTCGGACCGACATTTCAAATCACACAGACGGCGCTGACAGGCGCAGAGGGCAAGCAAACACAATACACCGGCGTTGCATTTACCGGCGAACTTTCGGTCTGCTACCGCTTTTTGACCGACAAAAACGCAAGCTATTCCGGTATGGCCTCCGCCTGCCGTGAGCTTTTAATTCGCAACGGTACGCTGTCCACCAAAACCGTCACGCCGACGGAATACCTGCCGTTTGTGCTGACAGTACAAGCCGCTGTTGCCAAAAGCAACGGACACGGTGAAAAGGTTTTGACCGATTACAGTCAACTGCTGGAACTGTTAAAACTGATGAAAGCCAAGAGTATCAACAATGTCTTTGTGCGCTACTGCGGCGTGCTTGACGGCGGTGACGCACAGGGCAAATTGCAGGAAACCGCCCCGATTCGCGCACTCGGCAATCGAAAAGCCTTTGACGCATTGATGCAATATGCCGAAACACAGCAGTTTACGCTGTATTTAAACACCGATATTATCTCTCGCCGTGAAAAGAACGACGACGGCAAAGAAGCGGACAATCTGTTCGGAAAATCCATTGTTATTGCAGAGCAAAATCCGTTTTCGGAACTCACCGGACAACAGACGCACACCCGTAGCCTTTTGGCGCTTTCTCAGCTCGACAAAAATGTCAACGAATTTGTCAATTCCGTGGACGATTACGCTTTCGGCGGCTACTGCATTGACGACGCAGGCAGTATACTCTACTCCGACTACCGCGCCGGCGCGCAAAGCCGTGTGCATACTGTCAATTTACTGTCGGCACAGGCAACCACGCTTTCCGCCGGGCACAAGCTGATGGTGGACACAGGCAATATGTATATGCTCAAAAACGCCGATGTCGTGGCAGATTTGCCGAGCACCACCGCCTACCCCGAAAGCAACACCTATACCGCCGTGCCGTTTGTGCAAATGGTTTTGCACGGCATTGTGGAATATGCGCATACGCCGCAAAATCTCGCCTCGGACACAAACGCGGCATTTTTGAAAGCGATGGAATACGGCGCTCTGCCGAGTTATTCGTGGATATTTGAAAATACCAAAAGTGACACTGTGAAT
>JBJEPR010000053.1:0-6031 GCA_051881335.1 Candidatus Fimenecus sp.
CTCATCTCTTATTTCTGTTTTTACTGTTTTCCCCAACATTTGACAAAGAGCCTTTTTTGTTATGATTGCATTTTTTCTTTCTCTATGCTATACTTTTTTTGTGAAAAAAGAATAATGGAGGGGTTATATGTCTCAGAATTCATCAAAACTCGGCGGTCGCATTTGGTTTAATGTAATTCTGTTCGGCTTTATGGGACAAATTGCGTGGGCAGTTGAAAATATGCTGTTTAACACCTTTTTGTATAATGCAATTTATAACGGTGCATCGCAAACAGCGGTCGATAACTCCATTGATGTGATGACGGCAATCAATCTGATGGTGGCGCTCAGTGCGCTTTGCGCGGTGTGCGCAACCTTTTTATTCGGAACTTGGAGTGACAAGGTGGGCAACCGCAAACGGTTTATTGCTGTCGGCTATATTCTATGGGGCATCACAACGGCTGTGTTCGGCTTTATTTCGCGTGATAATACAGCGTCTTTGTTTCATTTGACCGATGAAATACAGATTTTAACCGTCACTGTAGCTATGGTTATCGTGATGGATTGTGTGATGACCTTTATCGGTTTGGGCGGAAATGATGCGGCCTTTAACGCGTGGGTTACGGATGTTACCTCGACAAAGAACCGTGCAACCGTAGAGAGTGTATTGGCGATTTTGCCTTTAATTGCCACTGCGGCTGTGATGGGCCTTGCAGGTGCGGTCAGCGGTATCGGGTATGATGTGTTTTTCATCGTGCTCGGCACGATTGTTTCTGTTTGTGGCATCATTGGCTTTGTTTCTTTAAAAGACGGTGAAATTCATACAGAGGTCAGTGAATCTTATTGGAAAGATTTATTATATGGCTTCAAACCGTCGGTTGTAAAAGAAAATAAGCGTTTGTATTTGGCACTCGTGGCGTATTGTTTGTCTGCCACGGCATTTCAGGTCTTTTTCCCGTATATTTTCATCTACCTCGGTAATGTCTTGAATTTCAGTTTAGATAGCGTCTTAGCTTCCTTAACGCCGACGATTATCGCTGTGGCGGCAGTTGTGGTGATTTTCGCGATTGCATTGCTGGTTTTCACCGGAAAACTGATGGATAAATTCGGTAAAGAGAAGTTTTTGATTTTTTCTGTGTTGCTGTATGTTGCCGGACTTGTCGCCGCCGGTTTCGCTGAAAATGTGGTTGTGTTTTTCGTATGCGCAGTACCCGCCTTGTTGGGCTGGGCACTGTTCTCCATTGCGACGAACGCTTCGGTGCGCGATTTTATGCCTGCGGGTAAGGTCGGTGTGTTTCAGGGCATCCGTATGATATTTTATGTGCTGATTCCGATGGTTGTAGGACCGTTTATCGGTAATTTGGTTTGCCGCGTTTCCTCTGTAACCTATACCAATGATTACGGGGTTGTAACTTCTGCACCGGGTGCTGTGATGTTTTGGGCGTCTGCCGCAGTAGCGATTTTCATTTTAATTCCGGTTACGATTTTGAAAAAGAAATACCGTACGAACAATTAAAGCTATATTTTGGGGGGACTGCGTATGTTTGCAGTCCCTTTTCTTTTATTTGTGGATTTTACTTTTAAAACGGATCGGAATATGTTATACTATTCTTGCTTTAGTATGTGTGACGGGAGATGGACGGTATGCGCAAGAAAAAAGAACTTCGTTTTACAAGCGAAAAACAGGAAAAAACGAAGCGTTTTCGTGCGTTTATCGTTGCGTTTGTCGCTTTTGTTTTGGTACTCGGCAGTGTGTCTACCTTAATATTTATGAAATCCTTGAATTTTGATTTGCAGAATTTGCTGAAATCCCCTGAAAACACAGCGTTACCCTCCGAAACAACTACGGAAGCTGTACTTCCTGTGACCGTTCGGGATTCTGCCGTGTTGTTAGTTTGCTATGATACCGACAAGCAACTTACGCTGTTGGCGATTTTGCGAACCGATGCTGAAACGAATATCCTGTCCGTATGTGCGTTGGAACCCGATTCTAAAACGATACCCAATTTGGAGGCGGACTTGCAAACTGTATTTGAAAAAAACGGTATGGCAGGTTTAAAAAGTGCGGTTTCCTCTGCTTACGGGATACAAATAGACCGTTATATCAAATTGACGGAAAGCAATTTGAAAAAAGTAATTTCAGCGGTAGGGGATATTTCTATGCAAATTCCCGAATCGATTGCTTATCGCGGCGAGGATTTCAGTTTATTTTTAGATGCAGGTGTCCAAACCTTGACAGGGGATTTATTTACAAAATATCTGCGATTTACCGATGTAAGCGGTCGTAGTCAAGCCACTGCCGCCTTAGTCGAAGCAACTTTGCAATCGATGAGTGGGAGCAACCGTGAAAAGCAGTTTAACACATTGTTTAATCTCTCTGATACGGATTTTTCCATTGTAGATTTAACGGATACAAATGGCCTTGTCAATGTTTATGTTGCTTTACGGGACAATGTTACGATACAGCAACTGCAGATCGCACAGTAAGGAGTCTGTATGAAGAAGGCAAGATTACTTTTGGTTGCTGCTGTATTGATATGGGTTGTTGTTCTATGCAAATGTGTAGATATTCGTATGTGGATTCCGACCGATTTTTCCGCGGCGGAAGCAGAAATCGCGCATAATGCCGTCGAGGAAACTCGATATTATTACGAGAATTTATCAAATGAGGGCAAAATTGCCTATAATGAAATATTGTCTCAAATCCGAAATCACCCTGCGGAAATTGAAATTCCGGTACTCGATGAGGAAGAATTTCAAAAAATGTTTCAAGCATTGTCTTATGACAATCCGGATTTGCTGTGTATGCGCAATGAAAGCCAGATTGTAAAACGCGGTGCAAAAGCCTATTTCGTACCGCAGTATACTTGCGATGCAGAAACCTGCAATGCCCATTCGGCGGCGTTGGACGCGGTCGTTCAAGAAATATTGTGCGGTGTTCCGGCGGAAGCAAGCGCTTACGAAGTTGAATTATATTTGCACGATACGATTTGTGCCCGTCTGATCTATGAAACGCAGGATAGCACCGTCGGGTATACAGCCTACGACGCGTTGGTGTTGGGCAAAGCCGTTTGCGAAGGGTATGCGCGGTCTTTACAACTCTTGCTAAATCGCGTCGGCATTCAGAATTATTTGGTAACAGGAACAGGCGTGAATGCCGACGGCGACTCGGAAGGGCATATGTGGAATTTGGTTACCATAGAAGGGCAGAAGTATTATGTAGATGCCACTTGGGATGACTTGGATTCAGTTTCTATTGACCGATACAGTCGCTCCTATTTTAATGTGTCTGATGCAGATATTCAAGGAAACCACTTGGATATGACGCCGTCTGTCAATCAATGCATTTATGAGCAATATAACTATTTTGTGTATGAGCATTTGTTGTTTAAAGAATATAATACAGCGACGCGTGCTTGTATAGAAGATTGTATCAAGAACGCCTTGCAGAACGGCGAGACCACTTTTGAGATACGCTTTGCAAACAGTGCAATCTATGCAGAAGCATTTTCGGATTTGATTGAGAACGGTGTTATTTATAATTTGGCACGGAATGCAGACCGCAATTTTTTAAAGAAGTATTCAGATATTATGTATGTGCAAGATGCGCAAATGCTGACGATACAGTTTGCATTTGTATGAGATAAGGAGTAGCTTTATGGACAAACAACGGATAGAAAACGCTGTGCGGGAAATCCTGCTGGCTATCGGGGAAGACCCGGACCGCGAGGGGCTGCAGGAAACGCCAAAGCGTGTAGCAAATATGTATGCTGAAATTTTTTCGGGACTGGAGGACGACCCGAAACGGCATTTAAAAATTTTTAATGAATCCAAAAATGATGAAATGGTTGTTGTGCGCGATATTCCGATGTACTCTATGTGCGAACATCATTTATTGCCGTTTGTCGGAAAAGCGCATATTGCGTATATTCCGTCTGACGGAAAGGTGATCGGGCTTTCAAAGCTTGCGCGTATTGTGGATAGTTTTTCTAAAAAACCGCAGTTACAAGAACGGCTGACTTCACAGATTGCAGATTTTTTGGAGGAGAATTTGTCTCCGAAAGGTGTTGCTGTTGTGATTGAGGCGGAACATTTGTGTATGACAATGCGCGGCGCGCGTGCGGCGGGCGCAAAAACGCAAACTTCAGCTCTGCGCGGTATTATGCGAAAAGATGCACGCACTCGGGCTGAAGCAATGTCACTTTTGCGGGGAGAATGAATATGTATTATTTCCGAGGAAACGGCTTTTCCTTTCCGCTCAATACCCGTACCTATATTATGGGAATTTTGAATGTGACGCCCGATTCTTTTTTTGACGGCGGGAAATGGAATTCGCCGCAAATTGCTTTGCAGCATGCGCTGGAAATGGAAAAAGACGGCACTGATTTACTGGATATCGGGGCACAATCTACCAGACCTGGGCACACGCCGCTTTCCGATGCAGAGGAATTGCAAGTGCTCAAACAGTTTTTGCCGCTGATTGCAAAGCAAGTGAAAATCCCGATTTCTGTGGATACATTTTATCCGCTCGTGGCGGAATATGCTTTGCAAAACGGTGCGCAAATCGTCAATGATGTCAGCGGTGTTTTTTCAGATAAAATGGCGGACATCGTCAATCGGTATCACGCCGGTTGGATCGTAATGCACAGCGGAAACAGCAATTCAGATACCGTTGCAAAGTATCCGCACGGCGTTACACAAGATGTTCTCTCCTTTTTTGACCGTATGCAGGAAAAATGCGAAATGTGCGGTATCAACGCAGAACAGCTTTGCTTTGATATGGGAATCGGATTTGGAAAGAGCCACGCAGATAATTTGGAGTTAATACGCAATGTTTCACAACTGAAACGGAAAGACCGCGCGTTGTTGACGGCACTTTCCTGTAAGCGCGTGGTTGCAAATGAGACCGGTGTCGATGGGGATGACCGTTTGTATGGAACAGTCGCGGCAGATACACTTGCTATTGCAGGCGGTACGGATTTTATTCGCGTGCATCACATTCGCGAGTCGGTACTTGCGGCGAAAATGGCAGACGCACTGGTAAGGGAGAAAAAGAATGGATAAAATTATCATCAAAGGCTTAAAGCTGTATGCATACCACGGTGTAAATCCCGAGGAAAAAGAAGCAGGTCAGATGTTTATTTTAGACATCACTTGTTTTGTTTCCCTGTGTGTGCCTTGTAAAACCGATTGTGTTGACGATACAGTCAGCTATGCGAAGATTTTAAAAACTGCACGCGCGGCGTTTCTTTCAGATAAATTTGATTTGTTAGAAAAGGCAGCAGAGTGCGTTGCAACAGTTGTCCTCAATCAATTTGCGCCAGTGCAGGCGGTCACGGTTTGCGTAAAAAAGCCACAGGCACCTATGAAAGCGGATTTTGACTATGTTGCGGTAGAAATCACAAGAGAGCGTTTAACGGACACGGCAGGGGAGACAGAGGAATGAAAGCGGTATTAGGGCTTGGTACAAACATTGGTGACCGTTTGCAAAATTTGAACGATGCGCTTGCCGCCTTGTCACGCTTGCCACATACAAAAATCTTAAAAAGTTCACTGATTTATGAAACAAAGCCGTATGGCTACAAAGAGCAGGCAGATTTTTTGAATATGGCTGTGGAAATTGAAACTGAATTTGCACCGCAAATTCTTTTGGGTGCTTGTCTCGGAATTGAAGCCGGACTTGGCAGAGAACGGCAATTTAAAAACGGCCCACGCATTATGGATATTGATGTTTTGCTCGCAGAGAACTTTTCTTCTGATACGCCACACCTGCGGGTGCCACACCCGGAAATTCGCAATCGCTCTTTCGTTTTACAGCCACTGATGGATTTGTTCCCGAACGGTATCGCATACGATTTTTCGTTTTCTGATGCTTATCACAGTCACCCGATGACGGATATTTGGGTATATACGGCCGAATAATCTATTGATAAAAAAGCACTCCGCATTGTCCGTAAAGGTAATGCGGAGTGTTCCTTTTTGCTTGTTATATAGATAGGCTCTATAATAAATGTTGGGGTAACCGAATAGAGCCTACGAAAAAAATAAAATA
>JBJEPR010000054.1:0-6003 GCA_051881335.1 Candidatus Fimenecus sp.
CTGAAAAAGCTTCTCTTTCCGCTGTATCCTCTGCCAAGCTGTCAATATAGGCACAATGGTATTCCGGCGCCAGCAACATTTGATTATCCGATTGCCCATGAATATTGACAAGCAGCCGCGCTAGCCGTTTTACAGCGGAAACCGTTACCGGAACGCCGTTGATTTTGCACTGATTTCTTCCGTCCGAAAACAGGCGGCGCTGGATTAAAATCGAGTTGTCGTCCTCTTTTGGGATTTCAAGGTCGGTTAGCACCCTTTCGATGTCTTTGGAAACACCGTAAAAGAGTGCAGAAACAAATGCACTGTCACAACCGGTTCGAATTAACTCTCTGGAGGTCCGTTCCCCGAGTACGGCGTTTATCGAGTCAATCACAATAGACTTTCCCGCGCCGGTTTCACCGGTCATCACATTCAAGCCCTTTTGAAAGGAAATAACGGCTTTTTTTATAATGGCAATATTTTCAATTTGCAGTTCACACAGCATTACGCATCACCGTTTAACATGGCTTCAATTTGTGTTTTAAAAACAATAGCAGCATTTTCATCGCGGCAAAGTACAAACAGCGTATCGTCCCCCGCCAAAGTGCCGACCACCTCCGGCATTTGCATCGAGTCAATCGCCGCACCTGCCGCATTCGCTGTACCGGAATAGCATTTGATTGCGCACATATTTCCCGCACTGTCAACCGACATTACGGACTGCGAAAAAATAGCGTAAAACTTTTTGGCGTGCTTATTTTGCGTGTCGTGGTGGCTGACAGCATATTTTGTCGGCCCGTTTTTCGTCGGCGTTTTGACAAGCTGTAACTCTTTAATATCGCGGGAAATTGTTGCCTGCGTTACCGGAAAGTCATTTTGCCGCAATAATTCCAAAAGCTCGTCCTGCGTGGTAATTTCGTGTTCCTGAATCAACTTTAAAATCAGTTCATGGCGTTTTTTCTTCAAGCTTACGCCCTCCTCTGCGATAATTTACTGTTTAACACATCTATAAAGGAATCATTTTTGATACGAATAAAATCTGCATAATTCTTTGATTTTTTGACAGTCAGCACACTGCCGGGCAAAATCTGTTCGGAGCGTTCTCCGTCGCAGGAAATATAAATATCCTCCCCGTTTTCGGGGATTTTTACACAGATTTCGGAATTGCTCTCAAAAATCAGCGATCGTGCAAAAAGCGAATGTGTGCAAATCGGCGTAAGCAGGATGCTTTCGATTTTCGGGTCCACTACAGGGCCGCCCGCTGAAAGCGAATACGCCGTAGAGCCTGTGGGGGTGGACAGAATAATGCCGTCGGAATAATAATGATTGATATGCTTCCCGTCTGCATAAACATCTAAGTTAATGAGCTTGATTTGCTCTCCACGCGCAACCACAACATCATTGAGACAGCAGCCTAGGTTTTTGGGTGCCATATCATTTGGAGATTGGCAAGTCACCTCCAACATCATACGCGGGTCAATGGAGTAACTGCCGTCAATCAAGGCTTTTAACAAATGTAATTCATTTTTTTCTATCCCCGCCATAAATGCGAGATTGCCCGCATTCACACCGAGAACAGGCTTTTTGTAGGCAACTGCCTTTTTAGCGGCGTGAATGAGAGAGCCGTCCCCGCCAATGGCAATGACTGCATCACATTCCGAAAGCAATTGGTCAGATGGCAGACATTTGTACGGTGTAGGTAAATCGGCTTGCAATTCCTCCTCAAAATAATAGGCAATTTGCAATTCTGCAAGACAGCGGCAAACCGCTTGCGTAACTTCCTGTGCGCAAGAGCGCGTCAAATTCGGCAATAATGCAATTTTCATTCTATCACCTACTTCAATGTGTTGTGGGACTCCGTAATTAACGCGGAAATATCGGTATCTGCGAAGATGGGCTGGTTTTCTTTTTTTATATGCATTAAGTATTCTATGTTTCCCTCAGGTCCTTTTATCGGGGAAAAAGACAGATGCAATACGGAAAACCCTGTTTCAAAGGCAAATCGCGTAATGGTTTTGACAACTTCTTCATGTACTGACGGGTCGCGCACAACACCTTTTTTGCCGACATTCTCTTTTCCCGCCTCAAATTGCGGTTTTATCAAGCAGACTGCCTCGCCGCCGTCACGCAACAGCGTATAAAGTACGGGTAAAATGATTTTTAGGGAAATAAAGGACACATCGACACTTGCAAAATCCAATAATTCCGCAATATCCTCGGTGGTCAAATAACGGAAGTTTGTGCGTTCCATATTCACAATGCGTTCATCTGTGCGCAGTTTCCAAGCAAGCTGTCCGTATCCGACATCTACGGCATAAACTTTTTTTGCCCCGTTTTGCAGCATACAGTCTGAAAATCCGCCTGTGGAAGCGCCGATATCCATACAAACGCAGTCGTTTAAATGCAAATCGAAGGCTTTCACGGCTTTATCCAGTTTATATCCGCCGCGGCTGACAAACGGCATTTTTTCGCCGCGGACTTCAACTTTGTCGCTGTCTTTTACCGTGAGCCCTGCTTTTGTGGCCTTTTGACCGTTGACATATACCTGCCCTGCCATAATTAAAGCCCCCGCTTTGGCGCGGCTCTCTGAAAGCCCGCGTTCAAATACGGCTACATCTAATCTGATTTTTTGCTCAGCCATCGTTTTTCTCCGAAATCATATTAAGCATTCCATCTGTATCTAAGTGATAGCGTTTCATTTGAGAAGCAACGGAAGCGTGAATAACAAATTCATCGGGAACTGCGGTTAAGGTGTATTGTCCTTTAAACCCGTTTTCAAGCAACAACTCGCCAAAACGCTCGCCGATGCCGCCTGCGCGTATCCCCTCCTCGAAAAAGAACACGCGGTTGGCAGAAAGGGCGGTTTTTACAGCGCCTATATCCATCGGAATAATACGGTTGAGTTTTAAAACTGTCGTAGAAATTCCCTGTGCATTCAAGGTATCACATACAGAAACCGCATTTGCAAAAATCCTGCCGTAAGTTACCAGGAACAACTCGGCGCTTTGTTCACCGTACAGCTCAAAGGGCAAGAATTTTTCCTCTGTTTCCGTGGGAACTTCGATTTCACTACCGCGTGGATAGCGAACAGCGACTAAACCGTTTTCGTGATATATGCTTTGAATAAAAGCGTGTTTTAAACCTTTATAGGTTGCGGGCGCATACACGGTAATATTGGGAATACTGTTTAAAAACGCCGTGTCTAAAATGCCTTGGTGGGAAACACCGTCCTCGCCGACAAAGCCCGCGCGGTCAATCGCCAAAATCATATGCAAGCCTTGCAAAGCACCGTCGTGCACGAGTTGGTCAAAGCCGCGCTGTAAAAAGGAGGAATACACGGCAAAAATCGGCACCATTCCGCCTTTTGAAAGCCCTGCAGAAAAAGTGATTGCGTGTTCTTCGGCGATACCGACATCAAAAAAGCGAGTGGGATAGGTTTTGCGGAAATCCTCTAACCCTGTACCCAATGACATTGCGGCAGTAATGGCGCAAATGCGCTTGTCCTTTGCGGCAATTTCACACAGAAATTTTCCGAATTCTGCGGAAAAATTCGCGCCGGTCATCAGCGGTTCGCCTGTATTGATATTAAATTTAGAAATTCCGTGGAATTCACTCGGCGCTTTTTCTGCAAAATCGTAGCCCTTGCCTTTTATGGTGTTAATATGCAGTAAAACCGGCGCATTGACCAATTTGGCACCCTCTAATGCCTCGGACAACTGTGTTATGTTGTGACCGTCAATCGGCCCCATATAGCGAAATCCGAGGTCCTCGAAAAAGGTGCTTTTATATATGGCATTTTTCAGCCGAGTTTTCAACTTAAAAATTTGCGCGGACAAACTTTTTCCGACAAACGGTATTTTGTTAATGGTTTTTTCCGTGCGCGCTTTCATACGGAAATAACCAGGTTTTGAGCGAAGCACTGCCAAATACCGTGCCACCGAGCCGACATTTTTGGAAATAGACATTTCATTGTCATTTAAAATGACAATCAACCGCTTTCCGGAGCGTCCTGCGTTGTTCAGGGCTTCATAAGCAAGCCCGCCCGTCAACGCACCGTCTCCGATGACGGCAACCGTTGTGTGTTTATCTCCTGCTAATTCTTTTGCAGTGGCTACGCCGAGCGCCGCAGAAATAGAAGTACTGGAATGTCCGCTGTAAAAGGTATCGTGTTCGCTCTCCCGCGGACAGGAGAAGCCGGAAAGACCGCCTTCCTTGCGAATGGTGGAAAAATCCTTATATCTGCCTGTCAGCAGTTTGTGCGTATACACCTGATGTCCGACATCCCAAATAATGCGGTCTTTCGGTGAATCAAAGACACGGTGCAGTGCAATGGATAGTTCCACTACGCCTAAATTCGACGCCAAATGCCCGCCGTTTTTGGAAACCGTGTCAATCAAAACTGCGCGGATTTCCTGCGCTAATGCTTCCAATTCTTTTTCATTTAAGGCTTTAACATCAGCGGGTGAGTTGATTTTATCCAAATAGTTCATTTCGGAGTACACTCCCGTAAGAGAAGTTATTGGTTGCGAACAGCAAGTGCTTTTGCAAATGCGTTCAGAAACGATGTATCCCCGCGCATCGTTTTCAGTGCCTTTACAGCGGAATCGGTTAAATCATTTGCGAGTTGACGGCTTTTTTCAAGGCCAAGCAATTTCACAAATGTACTTTTTTCGTTTTTCTCATCACTGCCGACAGGTTTCCCTAAGGTTTGGGTGTCCGCCGTGACATCTAAAATATCATCGACAACCTGGAATGCGAAACCGATGTTTTCTGCATAGGCTGCTGCGGCGTGCAAAACCGTCTCGTCCGTAACCCCGGCAGCAATACAGCCAAGCAATGCCGCCGCTTTAATTAAAGCGCCGGTTTTTAATTTATCAATCCGATGAAGCGTATCATAATCTACTGTTTTTTCCTCAGAAAGCAGGTCAATCACCTGCCCGCCGATCATACCGGCGTAGCCTGCAAGATTACTAAGCACCCGAACGGCGCGTACAATATCCGCAGGCTCAATATTTTCTGCTTTTGTAACAGTTTCAAAAGCCAAGGTTAAAAGTCCGTCACCTGCAAGCAAAGCATTTGCTTCACCGAACTGCTTGTGGCAGGACGGTTTTCCGCGGCGCAAATCATCATCATCCATACAAGGCAAATCATCGTGAATTAACGAATAGGTGTGAATCATTTCCACGGCGCAGGCAAAGGGCAACGCGTTCTGCGGATTACCGCCGCACACTTCGCAAAATGCGAGTGTAAGCATCGGGCGTACACGCTTTCCGCCGTTTTGCAAACTGTAAAGCATAGCATCGCGCACAACATTCTGCCCGTCTGTCACCGCATACACATATGTTTCTAAACTACGGTTGACCATATCCAAATACTTTTGCTGTAAATCTAAGATACACATTACTCCGTTTTCTCTGCATCTTGCGCAAGTGTAGTGATTTTTTGCTCAGCAGTATCTAATGCTTTACTGCAAAAAGCAGCGAGCTTCGTACCCTCTTCAAACAATTTTAAAGACTCATCCAAGGTGGCTTCCCCGCTTTCCAAACGGGAAACGATTTGCTCCAACTTCTGCATGGCTTCTTCATAAGTATGTGTTTTCATAGTATCTCCTTTACCGTGCAGGCGGCTTTACCGTCCGCGACCTGCACCGTTACTTCAGTATTTACGGAAAGCTGCTTTGTGGATGTGACAACCGTACCGTCCGAAAGTGCAGTTACGCTGTACCCGCGCGCAAGCACCGAAAGTGGGCTTAATGCCTGTAATTTCGCGGCGTTTTCCTGCAAACGAACGCGCGCACGGTGCAAAATCTCATTTTCAATTTTATCAAATTGTGTAGATACCGCCAAGAGTTGCATACGCTTTGTATCGAAATAGAGATTTGGATTTTTCAGTACGCTTTTTTGCGTAAGCTGCTCTAACGCCAAGCGCTGTTCGCGTAAGTTACCCGTAACGGTTCTCTGCATACGCGAAAGCAAAGTATAAATTTCGGCACGCAGTTCCGTTTGGTCGGGTACAGCCAGTTCT
>JBJEPR010000055.1:0-26534 GCA_051881335.1 Candidatus Fimenecus sp.
CACTTAAATCTTATCGTTTTCCTTTTTCAAAACTACTCTTTATCAGTGGTTTCGGACGGTTCTCTGTGTTGACAAATTGAGGCGAAAATGATATATTCATCTTGGTGATGAAAAATGCCAAGACAAGCACGTAAGAAAAGTGAAAGCGGAATATATCATATAATGCTGCGAGGAATTAATCAACAGCAGATATTTGAAGATGAAGAAGATTACGAAAAATTCATTCAAATATTGCGAGAGTGCAAGGCAGTAAGCAAATATGAATTGTATGCTTACTGCCTTATGGGCAATCATATTCATTTGTTGATTAAAGAAGAAAAAGAGCCGTTAGAACAGATTTTTAAAAGAATTTGCGGACGGTATGTATACTGGTATAATATAAAATATCAGCGAGTGGGACACTTGTTTCAAGACCGATTTAAGAGTGAGCCAGTCGAGGACGACAGCTATTTTCTAACGGTAATTCGCTATATTCACCAAAATCCCACCAAAGCCGGCATTTGCAAAGAGATTGGGGATTACAAGTACAGTAGTTATCAAGATTATCAGAAAGAATTAGGCTTGGTCGATACCGATTTTGCTTACAGTATGCTCTCTAAAAGAGAATTTGAGCGATACAACCATGAAATCAACGCAGACAAATGTCTTGAAATTTTTGATATCCCGAAAGTTCGCGTAACCGATGAACAGGCAAAACAAATTATTGAGAAATATTCAAAATGTAAAAATGTTTCTGAATTTCAAGCGCTTGACACGGTCAGTCGTGATGAGTTTATTGCAATTTTTAAACAAAGAGGGTTATCCATACGGCAAATCAGCCGTTTAACAGGGGTAAGTTTTGGGATTGTTAGAAAACAGGGATAACACACAGAACCGTCCCCTGTGTTCCCCCTGTGTTCCCGACAATAAAATGAAGAATTGACAGCAATAAAAGTCTCTGCTATTATACCTGTATAAGGTCGAGGGACGGTTTAAGCCATGAGCTTGTTTTACTAACATGACCTTAGCAACCCTGAGTACAGAGAATTGTGGCATAGACCACGTACATAAAACTTCATTTTTCGGGTTGCAGGGTATCATCTTAGTTTGTTATTTTCCCGCCTAAGACAAAAATAGTCTTATTTTTGCGTGTGCTTCGGTACGCGCTGTTTGTGTTTCCCGAAACGGTCATTAGTTGCTATTTGGGTCAAAATTATTCTTCACATAAAACCGTCCCCTGTGTTCCGTTGCCGCGCAGTCTGTGGGCGTGGCAAGCCATATTATTGCTATTAACGAGGTTGCATTTACCGGCGAGAAAGGTGCATATTTTAAAGAAAAACTGCAATTCCCGGAAAACTACGAATTCGGGCTTGCGGTGCTTCTCGGCTACGCCGCCGCACCCAAAGCACCGCACACACCGGATTTGGATAAAATCCTTTATATAGAATAATACACTATCTTCTATAGAGCGGGTCAAAAGGCCCGCTTATTTTATTTGTACTTTTAAAATTAGCACTCTCTTTGTTAGAGTGCTAACATTTACAAATTGTTCATAAAAAGAAAACAAAATATGCAAAATCCTTGCATATAGTATAATTGTCAAAAGAAAAAGACAAATCAAAAGAAAGAGATGAATTCCCATGGGCTGACAAAGTCCGGCTTCACACCGACCTCGTCGGATAATCAAACAAAAGGGCGGCATAATAAAACAATCGAAATTTTTCGGAGGTATGTATTATGTTTGAACTGACACGCAGAAACAACAATCACCATATGGACAGTTATAATCCCTTCCGCGAGATGGAAGATATTGAAAGACGGTTTTTCCAAGACCCGTTCGGCAGTTTTTTCGATATGCGGGACTTAGCAGAATTTAAAACCGATGTCATTGACGAAGGTGACAGGTATTTGTTGGAGGCGGATTTGCCCGGCTTCGACAAAAAAGATATCCGTTTGGATATCAACGGAGACACGCTGACCGTCAGCGCCGAACGGCACTCCAAAATAGAGGAAAAAGACAAAAAAGACCGTTGCATTCGTATGGAACGCTCGTACGGCGCATACAGCCGTCAGTTTGATGTCTCCGGCATTGACACCGAACACATCAAAGCCCAATACGAAAACGGCGTTTTGAAATTGACTTTGCCGAAAAAACAAACCGAATTGCCCGAGACAAAGCATTTGGAAATTGAATAATTACCGACAACCGCTGCCGCACCGCGTTTCGGGCGGCGGCGGTTTTTGTTTTCTCAGCCCGAAAAAAGCAGAAACGCCTGTTAACTTTTTAACAAATCGGATTGTTTTTCCCAAAAAAATATGCTATACTTAACACTAAGTTTACAAAAAGCTGATATATTTTATAAGATATGGGCTTTTGATAAATTTTTTGCCCACGGCATAGAGCCGCCCGAAAACGCGAACACTGTTTTCAGGGTCTATCAGAACAGGAGGAAACGCTTATGGATATGCTGACCGAAATCAAAGCGGCAGAAGAAAAAGCCGCCGCGCAGATTGCCGAAGCAAAAGCCGCCGCCGCAAAAACGGTTGCCGACGCGCAAGCAAGCGCCGAGCAGGATGCGCAGGCGCGGTTTGACGATGCCAAAGAACAATCTGCAGAGCAGTTGGCGCGGGCGATGGAGCAGTCGCTTGCGGAAACCGCAAAAACGCACAAAGAAGCCGATGTGAAAAAAGCAGAGCTTTCCGCAGTTGCAGAAAAGAACCAAGCAGCCTGCGTACAGCAAATTCTCGCCTATTTGTAATTTCGGCTGATGTTTCCGAAAGGAGTGAAACAATTTGATTGTCCCGATGAAATTCGTGACGCTCGTTTTGATGCGTGACGACCGGGAGGCGGTTTTGCGTGCGTTGCAAAAAACAAACAGCATTATGCTTTGTGAGCAGGAAGGCGCCGTTCGCGCGGGCACGGAAAATGCCGCGGCACTGCGGCGAATGGAAAAGCTGCTGTCGGATTTGAAGCCGTACGCGCCGAAAAAAGGGCTGTTTGCGGAAAATCCACAGGTTGACGCAGATGCCTTTGAATCCCCGAGTCCGGCGGACGCCCAAACCGCTGACCGCATGGAAGCGTTGCTTACGCAAATTGAAAAAAGCAAAGAGCGGCAAAAGCAGCTTTCAGACCGGCAAACCGCTTTGTACCCTTGGGCACAGCTTTCCGCTTCGGCGGAGGATTTGGCGGACGGCGCCTATACAAACTGCGCCTTAGGCTTTGTACCGAAAAAGCAATTTCCAAGCCTTACGGCATTTTGTGAAGAAAGCGGTGCGGCGATAGAGAAGATTTCCGAAACCGAGCAAGCCGTGTATTTGGTACTTGCCGCGCTGAAGGACGGCGCCCCGCTTGACCTTGCCGCGTTCGGTTTTCAGAAATGCACCTTGCCGCTGACCGCGGGCACGGTTGCAGACGAACTGCGCAATATCGCCGCTGAGCAAAACGAGTTGCAAAAACAGTTGGACGAAGATGCGGCACAGTTATCCGCACTCACGAATGACAGCCTTGCGCCCCAGGTCCTGTGCGACCATTACCGTGCGGAAAGCGACATTGAAGACGCACCGTTTTTATCAACCGAACAAACCGTTCTGTTGTGCGGCTGGGTGCCCGAAAAGCGTGTGACAGAGGTCGAGGAAACGGTAAAATCCGTCACCGATGTCTATGATTTAACCACGCGCGACCCCGAGGACGGCGAAGATGTTCCGACAGAACTCGAAAACAAAAAGTTGGTTTCGCAGTTTGAGGGCATCACCAATATGTTCAGCGTGCCGAGCTATGGCGGGTATGACCCGAATGCCGTGATGGCGCCGTGGTATTGGGTGATTTTCGGGCTGATGATGGGCGATGCGGGCTACGGGCTGATGATGGTCGTGCTCATCTCGATTGTCAAAAAGATTATGAAGCCCAAGGGCGACACGAAAAAACTGATCAATGTGCTTTTATATTCGTCGATTACCACCATTATCTGCGGCGTGCTGTTCGGCAGTTATTTCGGCGAAACCTGGCACCCGATTTTGTTCTCGCCTTTAGACGACCCGGTGAAAATGCTGATTGTCACCTTAGGTATCGGTGTGGTGCACATCTTTACGGGGCTTATCGTACAAATCGTCAACAGCGTGAAAGCCGGACACTGGTTTGACGCGATTTGCGACCAGGTGTCGTGGATTTTGGTCATCAGCGGCATTTGTATGATTTTCCTCGCCTCCACACGCACCGTCGGCATTGTTTTGGCGTGCATCGGTGCGGCGATTATTCTCTTTACCGCAGGGCGTGCCAAAAAAGGCGTCATCGGCAAAATTACAGGCGGTCTTGTAGGCCTTTACGGCATCACCAATTATTTAAGCGATATTCTTTCGTACTCGCGTATTTTGGCATTAAGCCTTGCCACAGGCGTTGTGGGTATGGTTATGAATATGCTCGCGGGCATGATTCAAGGCTCGGTCATCGGCTTTATTTGTTCCATACTGATTTATATCGTCGGGCATATTTTCAATTTGGTGCTCGGACTTTTGTCCGCCTATGTGCATGACTGCCGTTTGCAGTACATTGAATTTTACGGCAAGTTTTACGAGGGAAGCGGCAGATTATTCAAGCCTCTTTCCATCAACCCAAAATATATTCAAATTCAAGAAAACGGAGGAAACTAATTATGTCTGGTATTTCTATTGCAATCATCGGTGCGGCGCTGTGTGCAGCGCTTGCGGGCTGCGGCTCGGCAATCGGCGTTATGGCGGCGGGAAAAGCCGCGGCGGGCGTTGCGTCCGAAAAGCCCGAACTGTTCGGTAAACTGCTTGTTTTACAGGCACTCCCCGGTACACAGGGTATTTACGGCTTCTTGACCGCCATTCTCATTATGGTGCAAATCGGCGTTTTAGGCGGCGGTGCTGTGGATTTGACTGTTTCGCAGGGCTTGCAGTTCTTCGGCGCGGCAACACCGATGGCGATTGTCGGCTTGGTTTCGGGTATCTGCCAGGGCAAAGCGGCTGTCGGCGCAATCCATATGACCGGCAAGCAGCCTGACGCTTCCGGTAAAGGTATTACCATGACCGCTTTGGTGGAAACCTACGCCATTTTGGCATTGCTTACCTCTATCCTTTTGATTTACGGCATTCAGTTATAATCCTGCCGTATTCCGTAAAAAAGGAGTGAGTAAGTTATGAGCGCAAGCACAGTGATTCAGAAAATCGAGGAAAAAGCCGCCGCGCAGTGCGCTGAAATTGCGCGTGACGGCGAGCAAAAAGCCGCTGCTGTCCGCGACCAAATTCATACGGATACAGATAAACGCATAGCCGACTTGCAGGCACAGACCGATATGCGCGCAGACCTGATTATGCGTGCGGCGGCACAGCAAGCGGCATCGGACAATAAAATTGTGGTGCTCAATCACAAAGACGCGTTGCTAAAAGACGCGCGCAAAGCGGCAAAGGCGCAAATGCTTGCTTTGCCTGACAATGAACGCCGCGCACTTTTGGAAAAATGGATCGCCGAAAACTGCGACGGGTATGCTACCGAGCTGCATTTCAGTGAACGCGACGCCCAGTTATTCGTTGCCTCGAAAAAGGATTTCGGCAAGAATGTAACCATCGGCAGTATCGACAAAGAAATTGACGGCGGCTTGGTTTTATCGACCGAGCAGTATGATATTGACCTGTCCTTTGACGCGGTTTTGGATATGATTTTTGAACAGCACGAAGCACAGTTTGCGAACTGCCTGTTTTCCGAAAATGAGGGTAGCGTATGACAGAGTACAATGTCTACGGTAAAAAATCCTATGCCTATGCCATCGGGCGCATCAGCGGTACAACACATCGCGTTTTGCGTGCCGAGGAAATGGCGCGTCTTCGCGAGGCAGACGGCGAAACCGCACAAAAGTTGTTGGCGGACTATGGCTACCCCGCAATCACAGGCAACAAAACCGTTTATGATGTGATTGAGGACGAAAAAAACGCGGTTTCTGCGTTTGTGCGGGAAATCGCGCCCGACGAGGAGTTAACACAGCTTCTGTTTTTTGAAGAGGACGCGCTGAATTTAAAAGTTCTGCTCAAAAGCGAAAAGCTCGGCAAGGAAGCCGATTTAGACGCGCTTTGTGAGGGCGGTTTTCAGAAAGAGTTATTGCGTATCTGCGTCAAAACAGATGACTTCTCGTTGCTCGGCGAAACGCTCGAAGCGGCGCTTGCGGGGATTGAGAACGAGGAAAATCCCTGCCGTATCAGTTGTCTTGTGGATAACGCGGTATTTTCCTATGCGCTCCAAACGGCGCAAAAGAAAAACTGCCGTCCGCTTACGGAATTATTTACCGTATACGGTGAGGGCAAAAATCGCCTGACCGCCCTGCGGCTTCAAAAACTCGGCAAGGATTTGGGCGACTATGCGTTTGCCTTTTTGCCGGTCGCAAGACCGACTGAGACGGATATGCGCCAAAGCGAAGCGGAAATCCTTCGAGAAACCGAAAAAGCGCTCGACAATGTGCTGACCGATTTAGGCTACGGCGACGGCATCGGCGTTATCGCGCAGTATTATTTCCGCAAAAAAACAGAGGCTGGGGCACTTCGTCTGCTGTTTGCAGAGAAGCGCGCAGAGGAAAGCCGAGGTGACGCGGTTTGACAGAAACAAAAATTGCCGCAGTCGGCAAACACGAATCCATATTGCTGTTTTCGGCGGCCGGCGTGAAAACCGTACCCGCCGATACAAACGAAGAAGCGTTGCAAGCGGTGAAAACTCTGATTAAAAACGGCGCCGAGGTCATTTTCCTGACCGAGAACTATGCCGCCGCGTTGGAGGAACCACTCCACAGATACCGCGAAAGCGCCTATCCGATTATTTTACCTGTGCCCGAAAAAAGCGGCCCGACAGGCTACGGGATTGCAAAAATCAATGCCAATATGGAAAAAGCCCTTGGCACGAATATATTTAATAATGAATAAAGGCAGGTGCCGAAATTGACAGATACAAATAAAGCCGGAACCATTCGCAAGGTTGCCGGCCCCCTGATTGTCGCGGACGGTATGCGCGATGTGCAAATGCACGATGTGGTACGCGTCAGCGAGAAAAAACTGATCGGCGAAGTAATTGAACTGCGTGGGGATAAAGCCTCCATTCAGGTTTATGAAGATACCGCGGGTATCGGCCCCGGTGAGCCCGTGTATGTGACGGGTGAGCCGCTTTCCGTGGAACTTGCCCCCGGTTTGATTGAAAGCATTTATGACGGCATTCAGCGTCCGTTAACCGAAATCGTAAAAGCCGAGGGCGACCGTATTTCGCGCGGGGTGGAAGTCCCGAAATTAGACCGCGAGAAAAAATGGTCCTTCGTCCCCGTTGCCGCCGTCGGCGACAGCGTTTCGGCGGGCGATGTGCTCGGCACGGTTGAGGAAACCGCCGCCGTCACACAAAAAATTATGGTGCCCTACGGTGTGTCGGGCACGGTAGAATGGATTTTTGACGGCGAAGCCACGATTTTAGAGCCGATTGCACGCATCAAAGACGAAAAAGGCAATATACAAGAGTTGCCGATGTTGCAAAAATGGCCGGTGCGCCGCCGCAGACCGTATAAAACCAAAAAAGTCCCGAAAGAACCGATGATTACCGGTCAGCGGATTATCGACGCGCTGTTCCCCATTGCCAAAGGCGGTGTGGCATGCGTGCCCGGTCCGTTCGGTTCGGGCAAAACCGTGGTACAGCATCAGCTTGCCAAATGGTCGGACAGCGACATCATCGTCTACATCGGCTGCGGCGAACGCGGCAACGAAATGACCGATGTTTTAAAAGAATTCCCCGAACTGTTAGACCCGCGCACGGGGCTGCCGCTGATGAAACGCACAGTGCTTATCGCCAACACTTCGGATATGCCCGTTGCCGCGCGTGAAGCCTCGATTTACACAGGCATTACCATTGCGGAATACTTCCGCGATATGGGCTACAAAGTCGCCATTATCGCCGACTCCACCTCCCGTTGGGCAGAGGCGTTGCGCGAAATGAGCGGACGACTTGAAGAAATGCCCGGCGAAGAGGGCTACCCCGCCTACCTTTCCACCCGCCTTGCGGAGTTCTACGAGCGCGCGGGCAATGTGGTGTGTTTAGGAAGCGACAACCGCGAAGGGGCTGTCACCGCTATCGGTGCGGTATCACCGCCCGGCGGCGACACCAGTGAGCCCGTTTCGCAGGCGACCTTGCGTATCGTCAAGGTATTCTGGGGGTTGAGCGCCGACCTCGCGTATCAGCGCCACTTCCCCGCGATTGACTGGTTGAAGAGCTATTCCTTGTATACCAACACCTTAAATCCGTATTTCAATGACCATATTGATGAAAACTGGTCGCAAAAAATCGACCGTGTCCGCGCGCTGGTACAGCAAGAATCGGAATTAAACGAAATTGTCAGCTTGGTCGGTTTCGATTCGTTGGGCGAAAAAGACCGTTTGAATTTGGAATGTGCACGCTGTATCCGCGAGGACTTCTTACAGCAAAACGCATTCCGTGAGATAGACCGCTTCACCCCGCCCGAAAAACAGGCGGAAATGTTGGATATTATCCTCTACTGGTTCGATTTGGCGTCTGCCGCCGTCAAAGACGGTGCATCGTGCACGGACGCCACGCCCGAAGACTTGATGATGCGCATTGCCGCGATGAAATATGAGCCCGAGGACACTTGGGCGGCATTTTACCAAAGTCTGCGTGCAGATTTACAAACCTACTTCCGCACACTCGCACAAAAAGGAGGCGACGAATAATGCGTAAGGATTACAAAACCATTAAAGAACTCGTCGGCCCTCTGATGATGGTCGATTGCGTGGAAAATGTGAAGTATGACGAGCTGGTCGAAATTCACGAAAAAGACGGGCGCGTGCGTTTGGGCAAGGTGCTGGAAGCGAAAGACAATGTCGCGCTGGTGCAGTTGTTTGAAAGCGCCGACGGCTTGCAGATTTCCGAATCCAAAGCCCGCTTTTTGGGGCACGGGTTGGAACTTTCCGTCTCTCCCGATATTATCGGGCGCGTGTTTGACGGCATCGGCAGACCCATTGACGGCGGCGCACCGATTGTTTCCGATGAAAAGTTGGATATTAACGGCACGCCGATTAACCCTGCCGCGCGCGACTACCCTGCCGAGTTCATTCAGACAGGGATTTCCGCGATTGACGGCTTAAATACGCTTGTTCGCGGGCAGAAACTCCCGATTTTCTCCGGCTCGGGTCTTCCCCATGAACAGCTTGCCGCCCAAATTGCGCGGCAGGCAAAGGTGCGCGGCACAGACGATGAATTCGCCGTGGTGTTCGCCGCCATCGGTATCACCTTTGAGCAGGCGGAATTTTTCCGTGAGGATTTCCGCCGTACAGGCTCTATCGCGCGTTCCGTACTGTTCTTAAACCTTGCCGATGACCCTGCGGTTGAGCGTATCGCCACGCCGCGTATGGCAATCACCTGCGCAGAATATTTGGCGTACACCTTGGGAATGCATGTCCTCGTCATTATGACCGATATGACCAACTACGCCGAGGCATTGCGTGAGGTTTCCGCTTCGCGTAAAGAAGTGCCCGGCAGACGCGGCTACCCCGGTTATTTATACACCGACCTTGCGTCTTTGTATGAACGCGCGGGGCGCATCAACGGCAAAAAGGGCTCGATTACGCAAATCCCGATTTTGACGATGCCCGAGGACGACAAAACCCATCCCATTCCGGACCTAACGGGGTATATCACCGAGGGGCAGATTATTCTGTCCAGAGAACTCTATATGAAAGGCATTCAGCCGCCCATCAATGTACTCCCCTCTTTGTCCCGTTTGAAAAACAAAGGTATCGGTACGGGCAAAACGCGTGAGGACCACGCCGACACGATGGACCAGCTATTCGCGGCATACGCGCGCGGCAAGCAGGCGGCGGAGCTCGCGGTGGTTTTGGGGGATTCGGCACTTTCGGATATGGATAAGAAATATGCGGAATTCGCTACCGCCTTTGAGGAAAAATATGTTTCGCAAGGGTACGAAGCCGACCGCAGTATTGAGGACACCCTCGCCATCGGCTGGGAGCTGTTGTCGATGCTCCCGCGTACAGAATTGAAGCGTATTCACAAGGAATACATCGAGCAGTATATGCCAAAGGGCGGTGAAGGCTGATGGCAACCGTTACCCCCACCAGAATGGAGCTGCAAAAGACCAAAAAGCGTCTTGCCACCGCCACACGCGGGCACAAGCTGTTAAAAGACAAGCAGGACGAGATGGCGCGGCAGTTTATGCTGTATATTCGCCGTGACCGCGAACTGCGCCGCGAAATTGAAACCCTTTTGGGTGAAGCGATGGGGCAAATGAGTTTAGCCGAAGCCGAAATGGGCACGGCGGCGCTCGAAGAAGCCTTGATGATTTCCGCCGCGGCAAAATCGCCCGATTTGGAAGTGCGCAACATTATGAGTATGAAAACGCCGCAGATTACCGCGTCCGCGCAGGGCAACGGTGAAATTGCGTACGGCTTTGCGTTCACTTCGGATAAGCTCGACGACGCGTATCTCTCGGTGAATGCGCTAATGCCGAAGCTGTACGAACTTGCGGCGGTGGAAAAGACCTGCGATATGCTGTCCGACGAAATGGAGCGCACCCGCAGACGCGTCAACGCCCTCGAATATGTGATGATTCCGCAAATGCAGGCGACGATTAAATACATCACCGCAAAGTTAGAGGACAACGAGCGCAGTAACACCATACGCCTAATGAAAGTCAAAGAGATTATGCACGCCGAGGCGTAAAAGGAAAAACAGATCAGTAAATCTGTTCTATAAAAAGAAACAGGACTTCCGAAAAAACGGAAGCCCTGTTCTTTTTTCTGTTTTTATTTTACAATTTTCAATTTCAACATCACAAGCGCGCCGGCGATGGAAGCAATGATGGTGATGAAAATCATTGTGCCGACCGCCATAGTCGGGGCAAACACATAGACAAGCACGCCGACCAAAATGGGGAAAATCGAGATTTTCCAATGCTTTGTGAAATACGAAGCACCCAACGCGCCGAACAGCGCGGGAATCACATAATTAAATGCAGGCGCCAGCACAGAGCCCGGCGCGGTGATTTTCTCAATCGACGGACCGAATGCCAACACGCCGACGGCAATCACGAGCGTTGTGGTAATCGCAGACGCGGCAATCGCGATGGTGGAAATGACTTCGCCTTCCTCACTCGTCGCCTTATACCCAGAACGGTCCAGCGCGCTTAAAGCGCAGGGCAGTTTCAAATTGGTAATATTGCCCGTTACAAAGCTCAAATAAGTGCCGCCCGCACCAAGCATAGGCGTATAGGTGATCACTTCAATAATCGCCGTACTCCAATAAATCGGGATAATCTTTAAAGCGGCGCTTAAAAAGGTATTCCACGCCGGAAACGCGTTATAATAGAGCGAAAATACAAGCGGCACGGCAAACAGAACGCAAAGCGCACTGACCGACCAAATACTGCCCCACATATGCATTTTATCAATATAGGTTTTTGGATTTTTCATGCGCCTATCCTCCAAACAATCTCGCCGTTTTCATTGTAGGCGCGCCATACGAATTCCGTGAGCTCACTCGGCAATACCTGCGTCAGCAACACGGCAATCCCCATAGCGCCGAACATGGCAATCGGCAAAACAAACGGCTCTAATTTGGTGAGATGCTTCTTTTTGCAAAGCAAATCGAGCGCCACGGTAAACACCATTGCCGAAAGCAAAACGGCAATCGTCATAAAGCCTGCGGACGGGCCGTCTTTTTGCACGCCCATAATGCTTCTTGCGATAAATGCCGCCATAATACCGATAAACGCCGCCGCGCCCAAAATATCCCCGACATTGCCGCTGATTTTTTTCTTGGGTTTTTCGCCGCTTGTGTCTGTCTCTTCAGTGCCGTCGCCCAACACCTTGTGCATCGCCTTATGTATCCGTTTGCACAGGAAAGGCAACAAAATCAGCGGGAAGCAAGAGCCGACTGTCATCGCCCACGCGACGGTGGAAAATTCGGTTTCGGTCAAATTGGGATTGGCCATAGAAGTGCCGAGCGCCTCCAGCGCCGCCTCCGCCGCCACGGTTTCATACGCCAGATTGCCGATTACCGAAAGGCGTATCCACGGCAAAACATACCCGAGCGCCGATGCGAGCGCCAATACCGTTGCCAAAATCGAAATGGCAGGTGCAATAGAAAACAAGGCGCTTGATATGACGGTTTGTTTCATTTTTGCGGTTTCAATGCCCAATTCCCTGCCGCGTTTCCACGCTTTTGCAAGAAAGAACAGGGACTGCGCTGTTACAAATACGACCACCATAGCCGCCAGCGCATACATAATCCCGCTGTTTTTAAAGTCCATTGTTGAACCTCCTTTTCGGAATTAAAAAGGCACGGATAAAGGAACGCCGTGCCTGCAATATAAAAAATATAGCACATTTTTTTGAAAAATACAATATTTCTTTTTGCAAATCATTGGTTTCGGGTCGGATTGTCCGTCAGCCCCAAAAGATAATCCACAGAAACCTTGTAGAAGTCGGAAAGGTGAATTAACACTTCGGTCGGGATATCGCGCTTGCCGTTTTCATATAGAGAATAACAAACCTGTGTGCAGTTGAGCAGTTCTGCAATATCCTTTTGTAAAAGGTCTTTGTCCTCCCGCAGGTCGCGCAGTCTTTTATACACCATTTGTTTTCACCTCTATTGCATTATGGCATAAAACAAAATGATATATTGACAGATATAACAAATTGTTATATACTATCTGTAATTCGCAAAAAATCATCGCTCATACTTTTTGGAACAGAAAGGAGTTAAAATGAACAATATCGCCTATTTTCAATGCAAAGGCATCTGTTTGATTGCGTATAACGGCGGCGGATATGTGGCGCTTCGCCGTCGTCACTTGCGCCGTATTTTCAGACGGTTAGGGTAACGGTAACAAGCGCGCAGTTTGTGCGTAGGGGTGGTGCTTAAATGCGCACCTGTTTGTCATTCTGAGGCAACAGCCGAAGAATCTCGGTTCGATGTATTTGATTGTGTGGGATTTGAGATTCTTCATTTCGTTCAGAATGACATATCCCCCGTACTTCCACGCACAAGATGCCGACAATGAACAAGCGCACACGAAAACTCGTGTGCGCTTTTTGCATAATCTATTGAAATTGAAATGAATTTAATAATTTATGCTTGTTCTTCCTTCATCTTTGCAAAGCATTCGCTGCAATACACCGGACGGTCGTCACGGGGTTGGAACGGAACGCGTGCTTCGCCGCCGCAAGCAGCGCAAGTGGCGGTGAACATTTCTCTTTCCCCTCTGGCTGCGTTCTTTCTTGCGTCACGGCAAGCCTTGCAGCGCTGGGGCTCATTCACGAAACCCTTTTCGGCGTAAAATTCCTGCTCGCCTGCGGTAAACACAAATTCGTTGCCGCAATCCTTGCAGATGATGGTCTTGTCTTCGTACATTTTGCTACCTCGCTTGAAAAAATATTTTTACCCCGAGCGGGCTTGCACCGCTGCATACTGTCCATGCTCTCCTTGCTGAGAAAGGGCTTATTTATGATATTTTGCCGAAAAGAGCCTTAGACTTGCTCTCCTTTCAGCTTGTGGCGAACCCTTTGCAGTGCATTGTCAACAGATTTTGGCGTTTTGCCGAGGCGCTCGGCGATTTCCCGATAAGAAAGACCGCTCAAAAACAGGTACAGCACCGTGCGTTCGTTGAAAGACAGCTGGGTGTCCACACGGCGCAACAGAGTTTCACATTCCTCCCGCAGGTCTCCGTATGCCTCCACCGTCAATTCAGGGGCAGGCAAGTCCGCGTCCAGCGGAACGGTATCCTGCGTACGCACGCTTTTCGAGCCGCTTGCCTTTCGCAGTACCGAAATCATACGGTTGCGAATACAAACACCCGCATAGGTGGCAAATGCGGCGTCCGCACCGATTTGGTAGGTATGTACCGCCGAAAGCAATGCGAGCATACCCTCTTGCACAAGGTCATCCGCGTCTGCCTGTGCACAGGCATAGGCGGCTGCACGGGCGCGTATGGTGGGCATTAAGGCCGCTGCCAAACGGGCAAAGGCACCGTCATCGCCCTGCCGCGCAGAAAGCACCAACTCGTCCAACGAGGTGTCGGTTTGGTTCGTTTTTTCCGACAAATCGGTCACCTCACAAATGGGAATAAAGCGTACAATATGTATTGTACCATAAAAAACATATTTGTCAATAATTTTTTTGTATAAACTGTATAAAAAGGAAATTTACGGTACGCTTTCCACGAAATGTGCGCATACCCGACAGTATGCGCACATTTCCGGTTTATAAATTACCGAACACGCTCACAAGTGCTGTCACCGTGCCGCCGAGCATTAGCACCGCCAGCACCACGGCAATCACACGGACGGCAACTTTACTGTTCATCATTTTGAAAAATCTTCCTTTCAGATGCCGAGGCGTTTTTCCATATCCGTGGCAATTTTATCGGTTTTTTCCTGTGCGTTTTCGCGTGTATCGCTGACCGCCGTAATGTAAATCTTAATTTTCGGCTCAGTGCCGGACGGGCGCACAATCACGCTGTCTGCACCCTCCAAATGATATTGGAGCACATTGGATTTCGGCAAATCGACTGCGGTTTCCTTGCCCGTTGTCAAATTCTTGCAAACGCTTGCTTTGTAATCGGTAATGCTTTCGACAGCCTCGCCGGCGATTTCTTTCGGCGGGTTTTCGCGCAGAGCGTTCATCATATCCGCCATTTTCTGCATACCTGCCGCGCCCTCAAAATTGAAGTTCAACAGCGTATTTAAGTACAGTCCGTACTTTTTGTAAATGCTTTGCATAAAGTCATACAGGCTCATACCTTTTGCCTTATAATATGCCGCCATTTCGCAAATGAGCATCGAGGCGACCACCGCGTCCTTATCGCGGCAATGCGCGCCGCGCAAATAGCCGTAGGACTCCTCCATACCGATAATATAGCGGTCGGTTTCGCCTTTTTCTTCGAGCTTGGTAACCAATTCGCCGATATACTTAAAGCCCGTCAGCAAATCGGCGGTTTGGGCGCCGTAGTTTTCGGCGATTTTCGCCACCAAGCGAGAGGTGACAATGGTTTTGACGACAATCGGATTTTTGGGTAATTTCCCTTGTTCCGAAAGTGACGACAGCACATACTCCGTCAGCATCGCGCCGACCTCGTTGCCGGTCATCAGCTTATATTCGCCGTCATCGAGCACCGCAATGCCCACGCGGTCACAGTCGGGGTCGGTGGCAAGCAGTAAATCTGCTTTTTTCGTTTCGGAAAGTGCAATCGCGCGTTCAAATGCCTGCCGAATTTCAGGGTTCGGATACGGACAGGTCGGGAAATTGCCGTCAGGCAACTCCTGCTCGGGTACAACGGTCACATCGCGAATGCCGATGCGCTTTAAAATCTCCCGCACATGGAGGTTACCCGTGCCGTTGAGCGGGGTGTAAATCACAGACAAATCCGAGGTTTTGCACACCTCGGGGTTGACCTGCGCTTTTAAGACTTCTTCGTAAAAGCCCTCAAACACATCGCGTTCAATATAGCGGATTTTGCCCTCTGCCAGCGCTTCGTCAAAATCCATAGTTTTGACGCCCGTAAACATATCGACCTTTTGAATATAGGCGTAGGTTTTTGCCGCCGCATCATCGGTCATTTGGTAGCCGTTGGGGTCATAGCATTTATAACCGTTATATTTTGAGGGGTTGTGGCTCGCGGTGATGATAATACCCGAACTGCATTTCAAGGTGCGCACCGCGTAAGAGAGCATCGGGGTGGGGACAAGCTCGGGGTACAAATACACCTGCACGCCGTTTGCCGCCAGCACACACGCCGCCGAACGCGCAAATACATCGGATTTAATGCGCGAGTCGTAGGCAATGGCAATCGACGGATTTTCAAAATCCTCGTTCAAATAATCGGCAAGCCCCTGCGTTGCCTGATTGACGGTATAGATATTCATACGGTTGGTGCCTGCGCCGATTACCCCACGCAAGCCCGCTGTGCCGAATTCCAAATTTTTGTAGAAACGGTCGAGGGTTTCGTCCTCATTCCCCTTTACGCTTGCAAGCTCCGGCAATAAATCTGCGTCCGCCGTCGCTTTTTCGCACCAAAGTGCATATAAACTGTGAATGTCATTCATTGAAAAGCCTCCTGCACATTCTCTTAATTTGCATATATAAGAATTATACTACAAAATCGCACATAGTGCAATCAAAAACTGTCGATTGCAGGAATTCGCGGAATATGGTAGAATAAAGGCAGAAAACTGTGCACAGGGGTGGTTTTGTGTTTGCAAGCGTCAACAGCGTGGGGCTGTTCGGATTAGAGGCGTATACCGTTTCGGTGGAAGCCGACCTTTCAGGCGGTATGCCGCGGTTTGATATGGTCGGACTACCCGACGCGGCGGTGTCGGAAAGCCGTGAGCGCGTGCGCTCCGCCATTCGCAACAGCGGGTTGGATTTTCCCGTTTCGCGCGTGACCATCAACTTAGCGCCCGCCGACATTCGTAAAGAGGGGCCGATTTATGACCTGCCTGTGCTCGTCTCCGTACTCAAAGCTACGGGGCAGTTAAAATGCAATACCGATGCACAGGCGTTCATCGGGGAATTGTCATTAAGCGGCGAGGTGCGGCACATCAACGGCGTTTTGCCGATGGTGATACAGGCACGCAAAGCGGGATTTCGGGAAATCTATATTCCCCACGCCAATCTCGCCGAGGGCGCAGTGGTCGAGGGCATTGCCGTGTACCCCGTCAAAACCGTTGCGGAATTACTCGCGCATTTGCGCGGAGAGACAAAACTCTCCCCTGTCACCGCCGCCGATTATACGGAAAGCACACTGCCGCCCGACCTGCCCGATTTTGCCGATGTGAAAGGACAGCACGAGGCAAAGCGCGCGTTAGAGGTTGCCGCCGCAGGCGGACACAATGTGATGATGATCGGCCCGCCCGGTTCGGGCAAAAGTATGCTTGCGAAACGCATCCCTTCGATTTTACCCGATATGACCTTTGAAGAAGCGCTCGAAACCACCAACATTTATTCCGTGGCGGGTGCGCTCCCGCCGGATGTATCTTTAATTAAAGTGCGCCCGTTCCGTTCGCCGCACCACACCGTTTCCCCGGCGGGGCTGTCGGGCGGCGGTGCCGTTCCGCATCCGGGCGAAATTTCGCTGGCGCACAACGGCGTGCTGTTCTTGGACGAACTGCCCGAATTTTCGCGCACGGCAATGGAAATTATGCGCCAGCCCATTGAGGACGGCAAAATCACGATTGCGCGCGTTGCGGCGACCTTTTCGTATCCGTGCTCGGTGATGCTTGTCTGCGCAATGAACCCGTGTCCCTGTGGCTTTTACGGACACCCGACGCGCAAATGCACTTGCCCTGCGGGCGCGCCGCAACGCTATCTTTCGCGCGTGTCCGGTCCGCTTTTGGACCGATTGGACATTCACATTGAAGTACCGCCCGTGGATTTCGATGACCTTTCCAAAACCGCAAAGGAGGAATCCTCGTCGGCGATTAAGGCGCGCGTAGACCGCGCACGGGAAATCCAGCAAGCAAGGCTTGCAGGTACAGGAATCACCTGCAACGCCAAAATGGACGCATCACTCACCCGAAAATTCTGCACCCCTACCCCTGCCGCGGCGGCTATGCTCAAAGCCGCCTTTGAAAAGCTGGGGCTTTCGGCGCGTGCTTATGATAAGGTATTGCGTGTCGCACGCACCATTGCGGATTTGGACGGCGCGGAACAAATTGATGTGCCGCACATTGCCGAAGCCGTGCAGTACCGCAGTTTAGACCGCAAGTTTTGGAAAGGATGAAGTCTGCCCTGTCACGGGTGAACACCCCGCCCTATTGTGCGCTTTTTCGGTGTCCTTTTTCTCAGCACGAAAAATCTGTCAAGTTTTCGGAAAAAGCACTTGACACAAAAACAATCCTTTGCTATAATAATCACCGTTGCGAAAGCGACAAAAACAAAATATGCGAGTGTGGCGGAATCGGCAGACGCGCACGTTTGAGGGGCGTGTGGTAATCCCGTATGGGTTCAAGTCCCATCACTCGCACCAAATAACGCAGAGAGCACATTGTGCTTTCTGTGTTGTTTTTTATTGTATGTGTTTTCAGAAAGCATTACCTGCATTTTACATATACTTTCACGCGAATACAGGGAACCATATTCTCTTCTTTCCCATAAAATAGAATACAGGAGGAAAAGAGAGGAGGAATATCTATGTCAGAATGCACATGCGCAAGCGGCTTGCTGAACGGTACGCCGGAACCGTCGGACGGCAGTTGCCCGACAACCGGCTTTCAAAAAGTAGGTGTTTGCGTTCCCGTAATTGTCACGCCGTTCGCCCGCGCAGGGCAAACGGTTACCAAGTGCTGCGGCGACCCTGTGGTTGTTGCCGGCGAAAAACCGTGTCCCGGTAAAAAGAACGGTTCCTGCGCGTTTACAATCAGCCAAACGATATGCGTGGAAGTTCCGGTGCGTTTCGGCGCAACGGCGGCAGTCGGCGACACATTTGTAGACTGCCTCGGCGCGTCCGCAGACGATATCTGCCAAAACTGCAAAACGGAGGAGCTGTAACGCGATGGATTTTACAACACCGATTGAAACAGAGCAGAACACTTTACCTGCAGTGTGCGACTGCGCACAGGACGGCTGTACCAAAACCGGCTATCACTATGCGGATATCAGCGTTCCGCTGGAACTGAAGCCGAACACCACACTCGGCGATGTAGAGGTAGAATGCTGCGGCGAGCCGACTGTGGATTGTCGTAAAAGCGAAGACTGCAACGCCTGTAAGGTGAGTGTCACACAAAAAGTGAATATCAAAATACCAATTCGGTATCAGGTTACGGCATGTATGGGAGAAACCGCCATGGACTGCGGCGGCGAAACACCCTGCTGTCAATAGGCAAAATTTCGGCACCGTTGAACTGCTGTTTCAGCGGTGCTTTCCGTTTATTTTACTCGCGCGAGGGCATATCCCAAAACTTTGCATATACTGTACTGAGGTGATACGATGTGCCCGAATGATTTGGCATTTTCCGTTACGGCGCTTGCCGCGGCAATCGCAGAGGGCAAATCCGCGGAAGAACTTGCACTGCTCGCCTCGATTTTGATGCAACTGAGCGATACGCTGACCACTTTGAGCCTGCAAAGCGAAATCTGCAAACAAAAATAATGCGTCGTTTCGCATATTCTGCAAAAAGCAGAGGTGCGAAACGGCGCTTTTGTTTTTCTTCCTTGGCAAAATTACCCGTTTGCGTCGTCCGATACGCGCGGCACGCCGTCGTCGGCTTTTGTGGGCTTTTCGGTAAATTCCGAAAGTCCCTGCGCAATCGTCGGGAACGGATTTTTCGTGTCGTTTGTCGGCTGGATTTCATAGGTACCGTACTTATTGACCATTTCGTGCGCGGTTTCGGGATTCCCGTGGATATCCTCCACAGCCAATTCAAAAGTCTCGCGTTTTCGATTTCGTTTCTGCATATTTTTCACCCGCTTTTAGGATTGCCGATTTTTTAAAAAGTATACCGATTTTCAAAAGTTTGTGGTACAATAAAGAAAACTATACGGGAGAAATCGTTTTGCATACAAAAAAAGAAATCGAAAAGCAATATGCCGCCCTGCCCGCACTGCTTTTGCCGTGGTATCGGGAAAACGCACGGGATTTGCCTTGGCGGCACACAAAAGAACCATACCGCGTGTGGGTGTCGGAAATTATGCTCCAGCAAACGCGCGTGGAGGCAGTGCGCGGGTATTATGACCGCTTTCTCACCGCCCTGCCCGACATAAAAGCCCTTTCCGAAGCCGATGAGGAACAGCTTTTGAAATTATGGGAAGGCTTAGGTTATTATTCGCGTGTGCGCAATTTACAAAAAGCGGCAAAAACGGTTATGGGACAGCACGGCGGCGTATTCCCGAAAGATTACGCGGATGTGCGGGCGCTTGCGGGTATCGGCGACTACACGGCGGGCGCGATTTGTTCCATTTGTTACGGACAACCGCGCGCGGCGGTAGACGGCAATGTTTTACGCATCGCGGCGCGGATTACAGAGGATTTTTCACCGATTGACCTTGCAGATACAAAAAAACGGGTGGCAGAGCAGCTTGAAAAAGTCTATCCCGCAGGGGAATGTGATTTATTTACGCAGGCACTGATGGAATTGGGCGCTTGCGTTTGCACCCCGCGCAGTCCAAAATGCGGGGAATGCCCTGTAAAGGCAATTTGCTTTGCAGAGAAAGTGGGCACGGTAGAAAAGCTCCCCGTAAAACTGCCGAAAAAAGAAAAACGGCAGGAAAAACGCACGGTGTTTTTATTGGAATGTGACAGTGCGTATGCTGTGTGCAAACGCACGGAAAAAGGGCTCCTTTCGGGCCTGTGGCAGTTGCCGAATGTGGCGGATGTGCAATCCCCCGCCGACGCGCTCAAAACGGCGGAATCGTTCGGCGCAAAGCCTGTGGAACTGACAAAGGAAGTGCACAAAACGCACATTTTTACGCACATCGTTTGGGATATGGTCGGGTATCATATTCGTTGCTCTGTAAAGGCGGACAGCTTTATATGGGCAACACCGCAGGAATTGCAAACCACCTATGCCCTGCCCACGGCATTCCGCATTTTTTTAGAGGGTTAACGGCAAAAAAGTCTATTTTTTGCACATAAGGGCAAATACACAAATCGTCTGTTCCTTTGTCAAAACACAAAATCCCCACACACAGGATTGCGTTCTGTGTGTGGGGATTGTTTTTGCTTTATACAGTACGGAACCTGCAGTTCGGCTTAATACATACCGCCGCCCTGTGCCGCCATAGCCGCCGCTGCCGCCGCGTCCGCTTTCGGGTCGGGAATATCCGTCACCAAAGATTCGGTAGTCAGCACCATTGCCGCCACGGAAGCCGCATTTTGGAGTGCGGAACGGGTAACCTTTGCGGGGTCTAAGATGCCCGCTTCAAACATATCCACATATTCCTCATTGGCGAAGTTATAGCCGTAGCCTGCCTTGTTGGAATTGAGAATGTCGTTGACGATAACCGAGCCTTCAAGCCCTGCGTTCCTCGCAATCTGGCGTACGGGCTCTTCAATGGCTTTGAGCACAATGCGGATACCGGTTTTGAGGTCGGCATCCTCTTCGCTGTCAAGCAGTTTCTGCACAGCGGGGATGGCGTTCAAAAGCGCTACGCCGCCGCCGGCGACACAGCCTTCTTCGACAGCCGCTTTGGTTGCCGCGAGAGCATCTTCAATGCGCAATTTCTTTTCTTTCATTTCGGTTTCGGTTGCGGCACCTACGCGGATCACTGCAACGCCGCCGGCAAGCTTTGCAAGTCTTTCCTGTAATTTTTCGCGGTCAAATTCCGAAGTTGTGCCTTCAATCTGGCTGCGGATTTGCGCCACTCTGCCTTTGATTTCATCGCTTGCGCCTGCGCCGTCCACAATCGTGGTGTTCTCTTTGGTGATTTTCACCTGTTTTGCACGGCCGAGCTGTGCAATATCCGCGTCTTTCAATTCCAAACCGAGGTCAGAGGTAATGACTTCGCCGCCGGTGAGAATGGCAATATCTTGGAGCATTTCTTTTCTTCTGTCGCCGAAGCCCGGAGCTTTGACGCATACGCAGGTAAATGTGCCGCGCAGTTTGTTGACCAAAATGGTGGAAAGTGCTTCGCCCTCTACATCTTCTGCGATGATAACGAGTTTCTGCCCGGCGTTGACAACTTTTTCAAGCAAAGGCAGGATTTCCTGAATGTTGGAAATCTTCTTATCGGTAATCAAAATGAACGGGTCGTCAAGCACGGCTTCCATTTTGTCGGTATCCGTAACCATATACGGAGAAATGTAGCCGCGGTCAAACTGCATACCTTCGACAACATCGCTGTATGTTTCGGATGTTTTCGATTCCTCAATGGTGATAACGCCGTCGGCGGTCACCTTTTCCATTGCTTCGGCAATCAGCTTGCCGACAAATTCGTCTGCCGCCGAAACGGTTGCAATTCTCGCGATATCGTCTGCAGTTTTGACGGGCTGTGCTTCGTCTTTAATTGCGGCAACCACGGTATCCACCGCCATCTGCATACCCTTTTTGACAACCATCGGATTTGCGCCTGCGGCAACATTCTTCATGCCCTCACGCACAAGCGCCTGTGCAAGAAGCGTTGCGGTTGTGGTGCCATCGCCTGCAACATCATTTGTCTTGGTCGCAACTTCTTTCACGAGCTGTGCGCCCATATTTTCAAAGGCGTCTTCGAGTTCAACCTCTTTTGCAATCGTCACACCGTCATTGGTGATAAGAGGAGCGCCGTATTTTTTGTCAAGGACAACATTTCTGCCCTTCGGGCCCAATGTAATTTTCACGGTATCGCTCAATTTGTCGATACCGGCCTGCAAAGCCTTGCGTGCTTCTTCACCGTAAATAATCTGTTTAGCCATAATCAAGTTACCTCCGAAAAATTATTCAACAACTGCCAAAATGTCGGACTGACGGACGATAGTGTACTCCGTGTTGTCCATTTTCACTTCGGTGCCTGCGTATTTGCCTGCGATGACCTTGTCGCCTGTCTTTACATACATCGTGACTTCTTTGCCGTCCACGGTGCCGCCGGGGCCGACTGCCACAACTTCAAATACCTGCGGTTTTTCCTGCGCGGACGCCGCGAGGATGATGCCGCTTTTCGTGGTTTCCTCTACTTCGACAGGTTTCAGAACAACTCTGTCTGCCAAGGGTTTGATTGTCATATAAACTACCTCCAAAAAAGAATGATTGATTATGTTAGCACTCTTTGTTCCCGAGTGCTAATATCTATTTTATCCATATTTTAGAAAAAATCAACCCCTTTTTGCAATGTTCACAAAAAAGTAATAATTTATTCGCAAAATATCGCATTTGGCACCTGCGCCGTTATACAATTTATATAATAGAAAAAGGGCTGTACCGTTTGGCACAGCCCTGTATGTATCTGTTTTATGCCGAATCCCCGCCGCGCAGAACTTCATACGCCATATCGGGGTTGTCGCTCATAATCGCATCCGCACCGATTGCCGACAAATGCCGCACATCGTCGGGGTCGTTAATCGTCCAATACTGCACGGCGATGTCGTACTTGTGCGCATAATTCACAAGCCGCGTTGTGCCGAGATTGAACACATAGTCATCATCGGGAATTTGCAGTGCCGCGAATTTGTAATAGTCGGCTTTATGGTTAATCCCGAGCAGACTTGAAAAATAGAAATTCACAACCTCTTTTATCCCCGCCGAACGAAGCATATCGGGGTAAGTGTCGTCCATATATTGGCTGATTTCGCCGTGGAAAGTGCCGACCACCACGCGCGACAGCATATTGTACTCTTTCAAAATCGAATACAGTTCGTCCGCCGCCTTCCTGCCGAGGTCGTCACCGTCTTTGATTTCAATAATAAAGCTGTATTCGCCGTAGGGCGCGAGGTAATCGAAAATGTCGCGCAGTCGCACCACCTTCAAATCCTCGGGTACATCGTCGCCGCGCAAGCCCTTGTACGGGGTTTCGCCGCTGTCGGTTGTGAAGTTTTCACCGAGATTTAAGACGCGCAGTTCTTCATAGGTCTTTTCACTCGGCAAAACGCCCTCCTGCCCGAACACTTCGACCGAGTCGCTTGTGCGGTCAAAGGTATCGTCGTGCAATAAAATCAACTCGCCGTCTTTGGTGATATGTAAGTCAAACTCGAAAATGTCGATGGCAAAACTGCCGTTTTCCACGCAGTTTTTAAATGCCATCAGCGTATTTTCCGGCGCAATGCCGCCGCCCGAACGGTGCGCGGACACCATCGTTTTGCCCGTTTCCACAATGTACGGGTTATTGGTCTGGGCCATTTCGGCACTGACGGGCACGATTTCGTCGTGAAAGTCGTGCGTAATCAGCAAATAGAACCCACCCACAAGCAACACGAGCACTGCCAAAATAATTAAAAAAATCTTCAAACCTTTCTTCACCTTGTTCCCTCCGAGATCTATGGTTTTCGTGTGCAAAGCACGCATTTACGTTATTTATTTTAGCTGTTTTTTCTAATAAAGTCAATGGAAAAACGCAGTTTTCGGGCATATTGCCGAGCATTTTCGGCATCTTTTTGTAAATACCGTTTGACAGCAAACGCATTATCTGTTAAAATAAGCATAGATTTCATTGCTTTTGAAGGGACGGGTTTTTATGAAAAAAGTTGGCTCTGTATGTTTATGTTTGCTTCTGGCGCTTGTCTGTTGTATCCCGGCATTTGCTTCGGGCGCAGTCACCTTACAGGCAGATGCCGCGTTGGCAGAGGACGGCACACTGACCGTTACGCTTTCTGCCCCTGCAAACAGCGATATTGCAACTTTCGAAGCAACCTTGAATTATGACGCACAAAAGCTGGAGCTGCAAGAGGTTGTATACGGCGCGGGTGATATGACAACCTCCAACACCACTGAAGAAGGCCGGGTCGGATTGTTTATGATTTGGCAGGATACACAGACCGACGCGGCAACACTTGCCACCGTAACTTTTAAAGTCAAAGACGGCGCCGTCGGCACAACCGACATTACCTTTACAAATACCGCCGCAACAGATGCAAACGACGCTGAAATGGCTGTTTCGTTTGGAGAAAGCGATACCGTAACCGTGACCTTGACAGAGGCACCGCCCACGGACGAAGCAATTCCCTCCACTGCCGGTACCTATGTTGCTGTCGGCGTAGGATGTGCGGTTGCAGTTGCCGCCGCTGTTACGGCAGGGGCACTTATCAAGCGCAAGAAAGACAAAGAATAAGATTTTTACCCCGCCGCCGAAGAACTTCGGCGGCGGGGTTTTGTAAGGTGTGTTCCACACAAAATCAACGCTTTACAGTATTTGACAGAAATATGGAAATATGTTATACTCGTTCAAATGAAATAGACAGTTTCGGCATTCCCTGTATAGCTGAGTATTAAAGCAAGAACTTGCCACCGTCATACTTCTATAAAGAATATTATAAGAGCAACTAAAAAGGTTTCGTGTTATGTATAAAGTAAATGATAAAAACAAAATGGATGGCTTACAACTTCTATCAGAGATTGCCGATAACAGAACAAAAGCTGTATTCTTTGATCCGCAATATAGAGGTGTTTTAGATAAACTTTCTTATGGCAATGAGGGAAAAAGCAGAGGAAAACAAAGATGCGAATTACCTCAAATGTCAGAAGATACAATTAAAGCTTTTCTGGTAGAAATAGAAAGAGTTTTGGCTCCAAGTGGATATTTATTCCTATGGGTAGATAAGTTCCATTTGTGTGAAGGTATTTCTTCTTGGTTTCAAGAAAAATCTCAAATGGAAGTTGTGGATCTAATAACTTGGAATAAATTAAAAATGGGAATGGGATATAGGACTAGAAGAAAATGCGAATATCTTTTTGTAATACAAAAAGCCCCTAAGCTTGCCAAAGCCACTTGGACTATACATGATATACCGGATGTCTGGGAGGAAAGGGTTAATAAAACTCACGCGCATAGTAAACCTATCGGGTTGCAAAAAGCATTAATTCAAGCTGTAACCGATGAAAATGATTTAGTTATTGACCCAGCCGCAGGTGGCTATTCCGTGCTAGAAGCTTGTTTACAAACGAATAGATTATTTATAGGGTGCGATATAAAAACGGAGGAGTAAGAACTTATGAAGATAAGAAATGCAGAGGGCAGACAAGACGGAGGCTCTGGCTATACCAGAGTTTTAGGAAATGCAGATTTAGGACAACTCATTTCCAGAATACAATCTACCGTTATTAGCAACGGCACAGAACTGGAAAGAATCATCGTTTCTTTGACAAATACCATTCCCAATTTAGAACTGTTTATTGATAATGTAACAGATGGCTCGCAAGAAGACGGCGTTTATTTATGTCAGAAAAAAATATTAAAAAAGAGCCGTTACGCTATCGCAGGAATTGAGCCCGATTTATTGGTATTTGTTGTTGAACGCCGCAGGGTTTGTAAAGTAATAGAATTAAAAGACGGCGATAATTTTGATACGAAAAAGTCTGCTTCTGAAAGAGAACACTTAGAGCAATTTGCAACCTCTTTTGGTGCACAAATACCATTTGTAACAGAGTTTTATATTTGTTCATTTAATCAAGAAGACAAAGATCTCATACAAATTGGCTTTAAAAATAAGTTTGAGCCCGAACATATCATGACAGGGCGTGAGCTTTGCACAATATTACATATAAGCTATGATGATATAGTAAATACGCGCCACGAGGATATGCGAGACAATTTTGATTATTTTATAAGCGAACTAGTAAATATACCTGAGGTAAAAGAAAAAATTTTAGAATTAATATAACTTATTTCATAAAAATACAAGCTTTCAATCAAAAGCAAACCTATTTAAATTTTCCTAGCATAACATTTTCTTACAGTTTGCAAGGCAAAATAAATCTTCTATTTCATTCCTTCTACATTCGTTTTCAATACACCTTTTACACCTCGCCAAACACTTTTGGCGGGGTTTTTTCTCGCCGATTTCCAACACAATCCGCCGTGGTTTGTACCTTTTTGTACGTTTGTCAATGATGTGAGACAAAGTTCTGAAAAAATAAGATGCAAGGAA
>JBJEPR010000056.1:0-5958 GCA_051881335.1 Candidatus Fimenecus sp.
TTTCATCATAATTTTTTCTATCCGTTTGCCGTAGCTCCAAATTTCATTGGGTTGTGCCGCAAAGAACAGCTCTGTGCCGTCTTTCTTTTTCGGCGTATATTCGGGACAACGGTCGCCGTGCAACCGCATAACGGGGCTGAATGTGCCGTACTGAAACCAACGGACTAACAAATCCCTGAAAGTCCATGATTTCGGGTTCGGCGTTGAAAATCCGCCGATATCCGTGTTCCACCACGAAATGCCCGTCAGACCGATTTGCTGACCCGCAACAATTTGCCGACTAAAAGCCTTAAAGGTGCTCTCCACATCACCTGACCATACAAGCGCACCGTATTTTTGACTGCCTGCCCACGCGCAACGGGAAAGATTGACAATTTCGGTCTCGCCCTCCGCCGTTAAGCAGTCATAAAACGCTTTTTCGCAAAGCAGGGGATACAAGTTGCCGATTTTGGATAGTTTCCCCATTTTCAGGGTGTGGCTTTCAAAATCCTTGCGGCTGATGGTGGGCTCAATTTCATCAAGCCAGTAGTATTTAATGCCTTTGTCGTAATAATTCTTTTTGCATTTGTCCCAAACATATTTGACCGTTTCGGGATTGCTCATATCAAAAAATGCAGTTGTTCCGAATATACCTTGGTCGGGCAAACCGCCTTTTGTTTCGGGGAGTAAGCCTCTTTCTTCCATTTCACGGTATGTATCGCTTTTAATCTCCGTATGCGGCCAAAAGGAGATAACAAATTCCGTTCCCATCGCTTTAAGCTCTTTCACCATTGCCTCGGGGTTGGGGAAAAGTTCCTCGTCAAATTTCATATCCCCTAAGGTGGGATAATGGTAAAAATCGCATACAATGACATCAAGGGGCATACCACGGCGGTTGTATTCTCTTGCAACATCCAATAGCATTTGCTGATTCCAGTAGCGCAAGCGGCACTGCCAAAATCCCATAGCAAATTCGGGCATCATAGGCGGTTTGCCCGTAATGCCTACATATTCTCTGACAAGCTCTTTCGGCGTGTCGGCGGCAACAACCCAAAAGTCAAGCTTTTCGGTACAGTCCGCAGACCATATCATCTTATCGTGTGAAAATTCCGCCTGCCCGATAGCGGGATTGTGCCAGAAAAATCCGTAGCCTGCCGTTGAAATCACATACGGAATACTTGCCTGGCGGTTTTCCTGATACAGCGGAATAACCGAATTTTTCAAATCAAATTTCCCGTGCTGATACTGCCCCATACCGAATAATTTTTCATTTTCGGGCACTTCAAATACCACCTGAACCTTGTATTCACCGTTTTCGATATGCTCGAAGGAATAATCGGACGATACGGTTTTAATGCGTTTTTCGCCCCTGCCGTCGTAAAATACAAGCGTTAAAGTATCACCTGCAACTTCTACTTCAACCTTTGTATTTCCGTTCTCCAAAACGCCTCGGTTGTCCTCAACAGATACAGTGGGATTTTCCGTACCCGTCTTTGAAATAACAGGCATATAATCTACATAATCCTTTGACGCTGCATAAATTCGGATACCGCCGCCGAAACTTTCGGCAACCAGTTCAAAGCGTTCGGTTTGAATTTTAAGCGTATCGTTTTCTTTTGTTATATTCAAATTCATTTTTCCATCACCATTGTCACGGCATAGGCAGGCTCTTTGTCATACTGACGGGGAAAGACGATATGTACCCTGTCACCGTCTTGTGTGAAATGCAATTCCTCGCCGTTAAAACAAACGGTTTCCACCTTGCCGTTTGCGTGTATGGTCACTTCGGGCGGCAAGGTGTTTTCTGTGTCTTGCGGCAGATAAATGGCATACACCTCGTTGCCCTTTGCGGTATAGGCAAAATTCTCTTTGCGATACGGTATGGCGGGGCGGGTTTCGTATATGGCAAAGCCGTTCTTTTGCAGCCAAACGCCGATGTCCGACAGGATAGGATATACGGGTTCAGGCAGTCTGCCGTCGGGGCGCGGCCCGATATTCAACGCAAGGTTGCCGCCCTTTGCCACAATGTCGCAAAGCATATGAATAATCGTTTTCGCGTCCTTGTATGTATCGTCATAGCGGAACGAAAAGCTCGTACCGAGCGTCACACAGCTTTCCCACGGTACGCTGATCGGGTGGTCGGGAATGGTTTGCTCGGGTGTGATAAAATTCTCATTTTTGCCGCCCACGGTTCTGTCCGCTACCATCAGCCACGGCTGAATTTTGCGCGCTTCTTCCATAATTTTCGACAGGTGGATATTCTGCATATTCCACGGGTTGACCTGCCCGCCGTCGAGCCACAAGCATTCAATTCTGCCGTAGTTGGTGACGAGTTCCAACATTTGATTTTTGGTGTACTCGCAGAATTTGTTCCAAAGCTTCGGGTGCAAAAGCGTTTTGTAGCTGGGGTTGCGCGTCATATATTCATTTTTGGAAAAGCCCTTTGCCCAATAGTATTCACAATGCCAGTCGGGCTTTGAAAAATAGGCGTGCACCTTTAAGCCCTCGTCACGGAATGCGTCAAATAAATGCTTGCAGATGTCGGCATTCTTATTCTTGCTGAACGGACACGCGGGCGAAGTGATTTTGAAGTCGGAATATTTGGTGTCCCACATACAAAAGCCGTCGTGGTGCTTTGTGGTGAACAGCACATATTGAAATCCTGCATTTTTGGCGGTTTTTGCCCATTCCTCGGGGCGAAACCGCACGGGATTAAAGGTCTTAATTAAATCCCAATATTGTGCTTTAAACTCGGCGCAGGTCAAGTCCTTGTCCACATCACCCCACGCCCAATCGCGGTCAGCGTCGGGCAGTGCCCACGATTCCACAATGCCCCACTGCGAATATACGCCCCAGTGGAACATAATGCCGAATTTGCGGTCCTGAAAGCGTTCCAAAGACTCTAAAACTTCCGGCTCTTTCGGACGGACATAGCGCCGTTCCTCGCTGTATGTATGATTATACAATGCGTTAAATTTTCCGACTTCCATCGTTCTCCCTCACAACTGTATTTTTTGCTTCTGAAATTGTAACATCTTGCCGCGCCTTTGTCAAAACCGATAAAAAGCACCGTATTCCTTTTTCGGGAATACGGTGCTTTTAAGCTTAGTCTTTAAATTTGCCGTAGTGCTTTGGCTCGGCAAGAGGCGGAGCAAAGCGAATTAAAATCTGTGCCGCTTTGGCAATGACGGGGTTTTTAATGACCTCTTTAAAGCTACCAATCAGCGAATCGCAAATCTTATAGGTAGACGGCGTCGAGGTGGGAGTGATGGTCACGCGGTCGTTGCGCTTGAACAGGAAGTTTAAGTCGCGTTTGCCGATGGTTTCAATCGGGCGGATGGAGATTTTTAAATTCACATCGTCGAGCCATACGGCGTTTGCACACACCTTAAAGGTTACCTGCCCCAAGGTCATCGTGCCGTAGCGGTAATGACCGTCCATCCCGCAGTCAACGGTGTTGTTTTCGTCGCCCTCGTCCCAGGTTATGGAGCACTCATGCTCCTTGAAACGGAAACGGATATTGTCAATGTTGCCCGCGCGGTCGGACATCATAAAGGTGACGGCGAGCGGGAGCATACTCATCGGAAAGCCGATGAGATTTAATAAAATCTTTTTGCGCACCTTGATGGTTCGGCCCTCGATTTTCGGCTCCAGCATCGAACGCGGCGAAACGGCAGGGCGCTCAATTAAAGAGGTTTCAAACTTCGGCGGTGCTTCCTTTTCGGTGTTTTCGTTGACAAACGCATAGGGGAAGAATTTCCAAATCGCGTCGCGCGCCTGCTGTTCAATCGGTATAGCCGCCGTTGTGACGATACACGCGTCATAATCGGGCAGAACAATAGCAAACTGCGAGAACATACCGTCGGCGCGGAAAGAGTTCGGAATTCCGTGATTCATCCAGAAGCAGTAGCCGTAGCCACTGGTCATATCCGGCACATCACCGGGCTGTTGCACACCGTCGGGCAGTTGATTTGCGGTAGCTTCTTTTACCCACGCGGCGGGAATGACGCGCTTGCCGCGGTACTTGCCGCCGTGTAAATAGCAGTCGGCGAATTTCGCCAAATCCTCGGTGGTAATGTAAAGCCCCCAACCGCCGGCTTCCACGCCGTTTTGGTCGGTTTCCCAAAACGGAATTTCTATGCCCAACGGCTCAAACAGGCGCGGTGTTAAATATTCAATTACGCTCATTTTCGTAACGCGGTGCAAAATGGCGCACAGCATATAGATGTTTTCATTGACATACAGGAACTGTGTGCCCGGTTCAAACACCCACGGGGAGTTAATGAAATCAGCAATCCAGTCGATTTTACCTTTGTCTTCCAGCATATCGGTCTGTTTGCCCGAGGTCATTGTAATGAGCGTACGCACGGTCATTTTGTCAAAGTACGGATTCGGATTTTTCGGCGGATACTCCGGAAAAAAGTCCACCACCTTATCGTCCAACGATAAAAGCCCCTCCGATACGGCAAATCCGATTGCCGTGGCGGTAAAGCTTTTGCTGACGGAATACATCGTGTGCTTTGTATGGGCGTCATACGGCTCGTTATACCATTCTACGGCAACTTTGCCGTGCCGCAGGACCATTAAACTGTGGAATTCCAATTCCTCGCGCCGTATGTACTCAATGAATTGTTCTACAACATCGGCGTAGACACCGACAGCCTCAGGGGAGGCCGCGCGCGGTAAATCTGTCTTTTTTGTCGGCAAAAGAAACACACCCTTTCAAGCATAATGTTTTTGACTGTGCAAGTATAGCACAAATTCAAAAAAAAATCAACAAGTTGCACAAAAAAAGGCAGGTTTTTCGCCTGCCTTTCGGAAAAATGGACAAGTTCACTTTCTTTTGTTGAGCGAATTACATTACTTTTACGGTCCAACCGAATTTGTCAGGACGCTTTCCCCACTGAATACCGGTCAGTTCGTCGTACAGTTTTTGCGACAATTCGCCGATTTCACCGTTGTTGATGGGCATAACCTTGTCGCCGACGCGCAGCTCGCCGATGGGCGAAATGACCGCCGCCGTGCCGCTGCCGAAGGCTTCGAGCAACCGACCCTCGTCAAAGGCTTTTTCCAATTCTTCTACGGAAATGCGGCGTTCCGAAACATTGTAGCCCCAGTCCTTCAAAATTTCCACGCAGGACATTCTCGTAATGCCGCCCAAGATACTGCCGGTGTCTAAGGAGGGCGTTACCACTTCGCCGTCCAGCACGAAAAATACATTCATCGTGCCGACTTCTTCCACATACTTGCGCTCTACGCCGTCCAACCAAAGCACCTGTGTATAGCCGAGTTTTTCCGCCACATCCTGTGCTTTCAAAGAGGTCGCATAGTTGCCGCCGGTTTTGGTGAAGCCAACGCCGCCTTTTACCGCGCGGACATATTGGTCTTCCACATAAATTTTCACGGGATTCAAGCCCTCGGGGTAATAGGCGCCGACGGGGGAAAGGATAATCGAGAAAATCAGGTGTTTTGCCGGGTGTACGCCGACATGCGCGTCCACAGCGAAAATAAACGGACGAATGTAAAGTGAGGTACCCTCCGCGGTGGGAATCCAATCGCTGTCCACGCGCACAAGCTCTTTAATGGCTTCTACGGCGAATTCCTCGTCAATCTGCGGAATGCACAGACGCTCACTCGAACGGTTTAAACGCGCCATATTTTTGTCGGGGCGGAACAAAAGCACTTCGCCGCTTTCGGTACGGTAGGCTTTCAAGCCCTCAAAAACCTCCTGTGCATAGTGCAGGACCATTGCGGCGGGGTCAAGCGCAAATGGCGCATAGGGAATAATGCGCGGATCGTGCCAACCTTGCCCCTCGTCATAGTTCATGACGAACATATGGTCGGTGTAGTACTGCCCGAAGCCCAGCTTGCTTTGGTCTGTAGGCTTTGCCTTCGGGTTTTTGGTTCTTTCAATTTTAATTTCCATTTCAAACATCTCCGTTTGTTTATTTGTCTGTATTGTAATTGGGCACAAGCTCT
>JBJEPR010000057.1:0-26198 GCA_051881335.1 Candidatus Fimenecus sp.
TTGTTATTATATCTTCTTTTTCATAAGAGCTAATTTCATCATAGACATCGTAGTATTTGCCCATACTACCAAATATCAAATCTTCTCTTTGTTCTGTTGTGTTAAATCTATATGATTTTTCAATTTTGGCAATCAATTTACTTATAGTTTTAAAAGTTTCACCATTTGAAAATATTAGTCCATTAATAGTTGAATATTCAATGCCTAAAGATTTGTCAACAAAATTATTCTTGACAAACAGAACACCTGTTTTATCTAATATATCATCACTATTTGCATCATATATAATATTAGAAACTTTTAAATCATTATCAAAAATTGCAGTTACATTATGCCAATTTCCTTCAAATTCAACTTTTGGGGCTTGGAGATTTGTAGTAAATTCAGGATACTTAGTTATATCATCGTTTAATTTATTTCTTAATTGAATACATTTGGTATAAAATGTATTTAATGTAGCAATATATTCATCTGTATCAATAAATAATTTTTTTTCGCTTAATTTATTAAGTTGAAATGGTATGTTTAATTTGTTATTATTTAAAGATTTTACCTTGCAATTAATCTCTTTTATTAACTTTTTAAAATCTTTAAATTTTTCTTCGTCAGAATAGCTTTCACTAAACTGCTTATTATCATTTAACCAATTAATAACTGTGTCAGTTTTAGATATAATGTTAGAAATTTTTGCAAAATTTTCTTTGATTGGTTTTAGTTTATTGTTATTTAAAACATCAATTTCATTAAGCATATCTCTAAGTTTGAACGGATGAGACAAACATTCAACCGCTTCGTTTTCTTTATTAAACATCGTTGCCGTTTTTACAAAATCATCTAAATTAATACAATCTATTTTTACACTTGGATAAGAAAAAGTATTTTTTATGTATTTTGATATGCTCTTCATACGAAGTTTATTCTTTAAATTCAATGAAATAACTGTTCCGTGAAATTCTTTGTTCTCAATTTGTTCTAAGAACGCAAGATTTGCATTCGTTGATAAATTAACCTTATACATTAAAGTTTCATTTATGTTTTTTGTATAAATTTCGATATCAGATGCATTTATAAGACAAGATACAAAACCTATTCCAAATTTAGCAATAGAAGGAAAAGGAAACTCTCTATTAAAATAATCATTATATCCGGAACCACTCACTTTAAATAAGAAGTTGTGTAAAGATTCTTTATTCATTCCAATACCGGAGTCAATAATAATATATTGATTCCGTTCTTCTGAATAACATACTTTTAAATTCGGACAATAGTCATCTGAATTCCAAAATCTAGGAGATTTATAATTCAAATTAATACTCGAATTGATATACATACAAATTAGTGTTGCATCTATTGAATTTTGTATAGTCTCTCGAATAAAGTCATATTCATCTGTATAAATCGATTGAGAAAGTATATTCCAAATATTACCTTTATCATCAATTTCAAAGTGCAACTCTTCAATATCTAGTTTAAAATCTTCAATTGTATTTATAACATATTTTGGTTTAGGAAAAAATATTTCATATTTCTTTAAGTCTGTATTAGCATTTAAAATATCATCTTCTAAATATTTAAACCAAGTTGACCATATTTTATATTGTTCAATGTTTTGAGCTAAAACAGTTACGCTTAAATCATTGGGATTATAGTTAAATAGTTCAACACTATTGTGTCGTATATTGTGATTGAACGCTTCTTCAGAATAGTTGTTTTTAAATTTAGATAAAACAAATGAATTAGTTCGATGCTGCTCGAGATCCAATAAATCACCAATTCTTAACAAATAACCGAGCAAATTATATCTGACAATATCTCCGTTTATTGTATCTATTGTTTCAAATTTAGTATTCTTATGAAATTCGTCAAGATTGTAGCCGTGAGAAGCACACGCAAACTTAATTGCATTTTTAATTCTATTTTTAAACTCTAATATGTTTAGTTTTGTTTCAAAATAATCGTCAATTATTTCAAATGATAGTTCTGCGTGTTTGTCTCTAAGGGTATTAATATCGTTAGTATCATATTGAGACATAGCAGTATCATGGAATAGAGCTGCCAATATTATACAAAAACATTCAGTATCAGAAAGCTTTTTAATATTATTTCCTAATAAATTACCAATATAATTCAAAATACGCATTGAATGCTGATAACTATGATCTGGATATGTTTCAAATCTTTTTTTAATAAACTCTAGTAATGTATTCATATCATTTGAAATCGGATTCAGCAATCCTGCGTATGTTTTTGCATCAGGATTATTTGACTGAATTAATCTGTTGTATATTTTCAACTCATTTAGATTTAAATTATGCATATTTATAACTCCTTTTTATTAATGTAAACAAAATAATCTCTAATTTCTGTCAGATGATTCATTTTATCTATGCATTTTAGAATTAAAATATAGAGAAAAGCAATAATTAAAAAATCAGGCAAAAAGAGAACTTTTATGATTAAAAATTATATATATACAAAATAACTTTTTTATTTTGAAACATATTCAATTATCAACTGTCTTACTATTTTTCGTGTTAAATAAATTTCGTGGTGAATGTACTTTTACAAATGTTGTCCAAGAAGTCGATCTATATGTTTCTTTCCTTATAATGTTTATTTCTTACATTTTTTGACTTTCGTCCGTAGGTTTGAATTTTTTATCCTGTCTATAAATGCATTTACTTCGCTCTCAAGATTTTTTCGTTCTATATCTTCAATAATGGCAATTGTATTATGCCTAACAACTTGCCAATCAATATTATTGTTCTCTATATATTGTTTTAGTGCTGATAGTTCTTTTCTGTTTAACTTATATTTCTCACTATATAAGAACAAACTTACAATATATAATAGATAATCTCCATATCCATAATTTATCCCCTCAATAATTTTTTGCAAGCAATATATTGCGTTCTTTTCATTCGTGGATAAGATATCTTTGAATGCGGATAATATATTGTATAGTTTTATAAAGTAATTATTGTACTTCTTTTTTGTTATGTGGTTATGAGATGTGGAACTATAATATGTTTCATCACCATCTTCAATTCTAAATCCCCATGCCCACATATTTAAGTGAATAAGAATTTGGTTTAAAGGTGTCTTGTATAGGAAACAGCAAGTTACAGCGTTCAAAAGTATAGAGAAGGCTATACTTAAACTAATTTCCCTCCCTAAACCTATTCCTATAAAATCAAGACCTTTTTGCAAAAGTAAAGTTCTTATAATCATTGCAAAAAGCAAATTAAATATTGTGCACACAGCAGTAGTTATACACATATTTTTTATTTTTAGGTTTTTCGGGAAATTACTATATTCATTTATGAATGATACAAAGGAGATTTTCACATCATTCATTTTCGAAATGTTAAGATTTGACAGCAAATGATGTAGGCTGTTATCCATATGTGAAGCTTCTTGAATATGTAAGCCTGGAATTCTTTTTGTATGAATTTTTTTATATAATAAACTCAACACACGGTGCTCAGCGTCATCAGAAAGTAGAAAAGTCAGTATAGAACGAAGTAGCCTGCCGATATAGAAGAGAGTAAATACTGCAAAGACGGCAAATGTAGCAAAAGAAAATAATTTTCCCAACCCCAACTTTTTTTCATCATCAATTACATAATGACAAAAATAATATACCATCGTCGAGAAAGTACAACTGATATAATAAATAAATATCGACAGTATATTATTCTTTACTTTAAATATCTCGATGATATCCTTAGATGTGAAAAACACATAATAATCTTTGTTTAAAGAAGAAAAAATAGCAATTGAGCCTACTGAAGCCAAAATGATAGTTAATACTGTCTCTATGAAATATTTTTGAAAACGCAAGGCGGCATCGGACAATATGTACACCATTACAGGTACATTTTGCATGTCGATTATGATTATAATAATTGTAAAAGCCAAAACGATGCCGACCATATACAGCATAATATTTGGATACATCCAACTCATAAAACTATCTATAACATTTAAATACTTTGGTTCATCTTTATCGCTGATATTATTATAAAACCGTTTAGATATATCTCCATTTGGGCTTATCTTTTTCAATATGATATACATCAATATAAAAAATAAGTAACAAGGTAAACCTGTTCCTATAATATATAAAAAGAGTTTCAATAGCTCATTCATCTCCGTATCACTCCTATTCCTTTAAAACAGTAATCAACATATTTCGTTATATTATAACACAACATTTCAATAAAAGCCATAATCCAAATGATATTTAAAACTTTTTTGAACATTGTAAAAAATCAAACGGTAGGCAGAACTACGATTCGTGTCATTTTTCATGTTCCGTTTTTAGGAAGATATTCTTTTCAAAAAAGCAAAAGAACTTGCAATGTTTGTTTGCAGGCTCTTTTGTTGAATTAAGTAATGGTAGTGTTTTTTCTAACACTTTTCTAACGTTTTGTCAAAATACAGAGATGTGACACACACGGATGATTTGAAAATCATCTGACTACGGGCATAGAGCAAAAAGGACGATCAGGTGCATTCGATTGATCGTCCCTTATAAATAATGTGCTTATTTCAGAGAACTTACACTTCCCCACAAGGGGTCTGTGCTGAGTGTCAAATCTGTTAATATTTTTTGTACGCGTCCAGTCTCACTGCGTACAGGTTTATAAATATCTCCCTCGTCGCCTTTAATTTTTGTTGTTAAATTCTCATCCAATAATATTCTAAGAATTTGCTCCCCCAGCTTTTTATTTGCCGAAACGCCCATGCCGCGTAATAGAGCAGCCTCTTTTCTGCCAGCGCCCGGTTGAAAAAAGATCTTTCGCAACATCTCAACCAACAATTTTTGCGAATCAGTAAGATTTGCCTTTTTAATACGTGCGGTGGTTGCTAAAGTTTCATAATTTTGAATCGTACAATTCGCAAATTGCTCCGGGATGCTTTTGCTAGACGAAATCCCGTATACCGTATTTATATCACAATTTTCCAGTTTCACCTGATTGTTTAACTTAGCGTTTGTCAGGTCAATTCGCTCTATAACCGAATTTGATATAGTTAATCGCTTTATTTCTTTGCTCTCAAAGGAAAGAAAAGAAAATTCCGCATCAGATACATAGAGTTCCTTAAAGTCTAAACTGTCAAAATCCAATAAGCATAATGCAGAAACAATATCGGCTGCCAAAACTTTGTTTTTTGTTTTTGAAGCTTCCCGTGCCAACGTAAGGAAAGTCTCCATCCTTTTTTCACCTTTACTTATATAAATCGAAAGAATGTTTAATCCGGTTTTATCCAACGGATAAAACCACTCTGTTGCTAAAACATTAAGATTCCATGATTTAGACAATTGAATAATTGCTTCAGCTCGCAATCCATTTAAAATAAAACCGTCTAAAAATTGTCTATCTGGAGAATCGGCGCTGATTCTTCCTAAAGACGGAAGACGTTGCAACATAATGGCAGAATCATCACTGGGACTAAAACCAGCGGCCGCAACAAAGGCATCTGATAAGTCTTTTTGACTAATCGGTCCCATATTATTTTTACTTACGCGAGTTTGATTTGCTAGATACAACAATACATTTTTTATGATTTCCGGATTAAGTGTTGGATATATTTTTGCCTCACGTTCACATATTTTTGTCAAAAACGCAAACCAAAATCCACAGATATCATCTAATGCATAGTCTGTAGCAAAAATATCATTTGCATATTTTAAGAGTAATTGGATAACCAGCGGTCGTTTCGGAAACCAAGCAGGTAAAGATTTAAATTCATTTTTTGAAGGTGTACTCGATATATTTTCGGTCACAAAAGTCAATAATTGTTCATCGGTAAACTCGTGATGACATTCAAGGATTACAACCTGATTATCAGATAATCCTAAGCTGTTTAATAGTTCCTTGTCAGAATTGAAATAGTATTCGCGTCCTGTAATAAGCACACCACCCTGTACCTTTTGAATAAGCTCTTTTAATGCGCATACAGCTATTTCTCTGATATGTTGCATTTTTCTTACATCACTGCTCCAAGATTGCGTACCGATTTCATCAAATCCATCTAGTAAATAAATTGCATTTGGCTGTTCAAAAGCTTTAATAAAATTGTTTGCATTCAATCCCAGTTCGCTAAAGTGCCTATCTAATATTTCTACCGCACGCTTTGCACCCCAATGATCGCGCAAATTTATTGCAATCGCATACGGATTGTTTACCGGATCGCTTGTAAGAGTATCAAATATTTGCTTAACGCAACGACTTTTTCCAAGACCAAAATCACCTTTCAGAACGATTTTTTTACCATTTTTTAACAATTTTATTATTTCATGAATACCAAGTTCTTTGCCTGAATTTTTATCTAAGTAAGAAACATTAACATACACATTGTTCTCCGGTTCACCAGTTTCAATGTTAATCAAACTACCAAACTGTTTTTGCTTTCGTATGTAAATATAGCTATTATACTCAAAGTATTCATTTTGAAACTCTTCTGCAGACATAACATATATGTTCTGCTCTTGTCCCGCTGCACGCATAGAATCTGTAGGAACTTTTTCCATAACAAAGTAGCAACGACAGTAAATATTTTGGGTGAAAAGTGAATACCGAACTGTAGTTAACTTCGCAATATCTGTGCGCACCTTCTCTAAGCTGTATTCTGTAGTCACTTCAACAACTATCCATTCATCGCTGTGGAGTTTTAAAACACAATCACATTGCACCCCAGCAATTGTTTCTTTCGTAGCGTTACAGTTCCAACGAAAACTTGCAATATCCCGAATACGAGTTTCGAATTCTTTCCACATAGCACATTATACCCCTTTCACACTACCTTTAGGTCATCATGCATGTGATATTATATCTCAATTGAAAACTGTATGCAAGATAAATTTCGTTTTGTTTTTAAGATAATCCGTATGATAATGCTTTAGTTGAAAATTTATTTTCAATTCCGAAAACAGAATGTATTTATCGCACAAAACTAAAATCCTATGAGGAGGCTTGTCCCCCATCAATGACTACATTTATTGGCTTAACAATCAACGTATTTAGTAAAAACAAGACTGATTCCGCTAAAAAAGAAGGCAATATCTTGATTAAAATTTAATTTTAACTACCATAAAGATCTTTTTTGTACTGCCTGCACAAACCTGGACTGTTCATGCGAGTTGCAGGCTCTTTTGTTGAAATAAGTAATGGTAATGTTTTTCTAACACTTTTCTAACATTTTTGTCAAAATACAGAGACGTTGATACATTTGGATAAATGGAAAAATTCGGTTGGTATACGCTAAAATTCGTTGATATACAAGGGCTTAGAACGGGCTTTAAAGAACTTGAAAAACGCACAATAACAAATGTTTAACAAAACTCAAAATCCAGTGGTAGCGATACCGTGCCGGTTCGACCCCGGCCACCGGCACCAAAACGAAAATCCGTTCTCGCAAGAGGACGGATTTTTGCTTTGTATTCTTCATTTTGCATTGTTTATTATTCATTATTCATTTATACGGATGTGTGTAATGCAGTCGCTTCGCTGAAATTTTTCGTTTTTATATTTTCCCCTTTCCTTTTGTGCAGAATAGGTGTATACTATGGAAAAAATTTGAAATCGAGTTGAGAAATATGCCGCAAAAACCGATTACCGCCGTGATTGTCGGCGCAGGACACCGCGCGATTATCTATGCAAAATTGGCACTGACCAATCCCGAAATGCTGAAAATTGTCGGCGTGGCAGACCCCGACCCCATTCGCCGCAAAAAAACGCAGGAAATGTTCGGTTTTCCGAAAGAAAATTGCTTTGAAAATGCCGACGCGCTCGCACGAGTGCCGAAATTTGCCGACGCCGTGATTAACGGCACGATGGACCAACAACATTTAGAAACATCTCTCCCGCTTTTAAAGTTGGGCTATGATATGCTTTTGGAAAAGCCTTTCACGACCAACGAACGCGAAATGCGAGAACTCGTAAACTGCGTGCGCGAAAACGGCAACAAGGTGATGATTTGCCATGTTCTGCGGTACACGCCGTTTTACCTTTCGATTAAAGAGCGCGTGGCGGCGGGCGAAATCGGCGACATTATCAATATTCAAACCAACGAGCATGTCAGTTACCACCACCTTTCCACCTCGTATGTGCGCGGGAAATGGGCAAACTCCGACGAATGCCACACCTCGATGCTGTTGGCGAAATGCTGTCACGACCTCGATATGATGATGTGGATGATGTCGGAAACGAAGCCTGTTTCCGTTTCGAGCTTCGGCAGTCAATTTCAATTCAAGCCCGAAAATGCGCCGAAAGAGGCAGGCTCGCGGTGCCTTGTGGACTGCCCGCTTGTGGATACCTGCCGCTATTCAGCAAAGCGGCTGTATTTAGACCAACCCGAGCGCTGGGCGTTTTATATTTGGGACAAGTTAGAGGGCATTGAAAACCCGACCGATGAAGACCGTATCAATCTGTTAAAAGGCGACAGCAACTACGGCAAGTGCATTTATAAATGTAATAACAATGTGGTGGACCACCAATCCGTGCTTGTAAATTTCGCAAGCGGGGCGACGGGCACACACAATATGGTCGGCGGCTCGTCGCGTTCGATGCGGCATATCCATATTATCGGCACAAAAGGTGAAATTTACGGTGATTTTGAGGAGTCCAAATTCATTGTTTCCAAAATTCACCCGACCAAGACCGATGAAAAAGTTGTGGAAGAGGTCGATTTGCGCGTGTCGGGCGATATGGTCGGCGCCTACGGCGGGCACGGCGGCGGTGACGAAAAGCTGGCGGCGGATTTTGTGAAATTCCTGCGTGGGGAAGCGCCAAGCCTTGCGTGTACTTCCATTTTCGACTCGGTTGCCGGCCATTTGTGCGTGTATCTTGCCGACAAATCCCGCGAAGAAAACGGCGCGCCGCAAGCGGTGGTTTTAGAATAAAACCAGAATATTCATCAAAAGCGTTCGCAAAGATTTGCGGGCGCTTTTTTCGTTTTTTTACAAAAACAGGCGATGCAACGGATTATTGCGTGACAAATACGGCACGGTATGGTATGGTTAAGAGGAAGGAGGCGGTCAAATGGCGGTAAAAGTATCCAAAAATCTTCGCCGGTTGCGAAAAACAAACAATATGACACAAGAGCAGATTGCCGAAAAACTCCATGTAACGCGGCAAGCCATTTCCAATTGGGAAAACGACAAAACCCAACCCGATTTGGAATCTTTGATGACGCTCGCGCAAATTTTCGGTGTGGAAATTGAGGAGTTGATTTACGGCGAAAAGCGGCAGGTCGGCACCGAGGTAGACCCTGAACGCGCAAGTGCCAAGGTACGCATTATTTTAGGTGTGGTCGGTGCCGTGTTTGTCGGCGTGGGGCTTGTGCTAATTTTCTTGAACTTTTGGCAGGACTTCCCCCTGCCCTTGCAGACCGCTTTCTCGGTCATTCCGCTACTCGCGGGGCAAGGCTTTGCGGTATATGTTTTTTGCAAGCGGCAGGACGAGGTTGTTTGGCGCGAATGCGGCGCGATTTTGTGGTGCATCGGCATCATTTCCACCATTGCGCTGATTAACAGTGTATTTAACATTCACTGCGGATTTGAGAATTGCTTACTGATTGACATAATGCTTTGTTTGCCCGTATTTTATTTGTTGCGCGCGGTTTCGCCGATTGCATTTTACTTTTATATGGTTGTGCATTGGGCGGTGCTTTCGGAAAGCATTTTTCTGTCGGGTATTTTACTGCTGGCAGGGCTTTTCTATGTATTTGTGTTTCGCAAAAATCGCGAAGATGTGCGGTACAAATACACGGTTTGGGTTTCGGCAATCGGTGCGGTTGCTTTCGGTATTGCGCAGATACTCGTGCAGTTAACAGACCATGATTGGTTTGTCATTCCGTTTTTGCTTGTACCTTTTCTTCTTTTATATTTGGTCGGCGGCAAGGATACCGATTACACGCTTCCCTTTAAGCCGTTGGGCGTGACAGGCTGTGCCGCTATTTTAACAGTATTTTCTGTCTTCGTTTTAGAGGTCACACCTTCGCTGACAAAATGGAACACTTCCGTTCTCTCGGTTACAAACGGCAAAGCATTTTACATCGGTTGCCTTGTTCTGCTGACAGCCCTATTGGGTACGGCGGCAATCCGTTTTCGCACGTTCGAGGACAATTTGCCGAAAATCCTGTTGAGTGCGTTTGCGTTCGGCGCGGTACTTTCTTCTGTGATTGCCTATATGACCGATTTGCACGCATTATTATGGCTCGACTGCATTTGCGCGGTGGGGTTCGGCGGCACACTCATATATATCGGTCTCGACAGCCTAAAGCTGATGCCTGCAAATTTGGGGCTGGTTATGCTATTTGCGCAACTGATTGCTTTTTTGACAAGCATGGATTTAAGTCCGCTTGTGATTGGTATTATATGCCTGCTGTTCGGCGCGGCGCTCATTGCGCTCAATTACGAAATGCACGCACGCAAGCGGGAAGAAGCGGCTTTGGCGGCAGCAGAACGCGCAAAGGAGGCGGCAGAAGAATGAAACAGAAAAAATGGCTCATTCCGATTTTGGTGCTCGTGTTGCTTGTGCAGTTGCTCGCCCCCGTGGGGCTCATTACCTATCACAAAACCCTCAATCGCTACATTGCAACAAAAGGGGAAATTTACCGCATTGCCGTGACCGTTGACTTTATTACAGACGGCGTCGTTTACTACGATTTGGTGCATGATTTCTTCGGTTCGAGTGCTTCTACCACCTATTTCATTTTATATCCCGATGAAAACGGGATTACCAAACTGAGCAATTCGTTTTCGGAAAAGCCCTTAGACGATAAGCCGTATATTCGTTGCGTCAATCGAAACGAATTCCCGTACCGTTGCGCGTATGATACCGGCATAGAGAACCTTTCCTATGACGCATGGTACTTCAATCTCCAACGCACGGATTTGTATACACAGGAGCTTTTGGAAAAGCAAGCCGCTGTTTCACAAGCGATTGCACAGAATTGGTATGTAGAGCTCGCGGTTTATCGGGGCGAGTACACGGTGCTCGGTATTGTCAATGAAAACGGCGTACCGTGCGAGGAAATTTTGCGGCAAGTCCTGTAAGTGCGGTTTTTGGAAAAATCAAAAAGGGCATTTTCTATAAAATACTGTTTTTTTCTCACAAAATAATAGACATTGTTCCGAATAAATCGGTTGACGAGCGGCAGATTTTGGTCTATAATAGATATATTCTATTAAAAAGAGAGGAAAAACAGATGAAATTAGAAGCTCTGCTGCACAAAGTCTACGGCACCACGCCGAATGACGGCAATTTGCAGCCGAAAGAAGCAATCGCTTACGGAGTTGCCGGTTTCGGTCAAAATCTGATTTGCACCATTATCGGTTCGTATTTGACGGTTTTTCTGACCGACGCATTGCTGTTCGGCAGTATTCCGAAGGACAGCATTTTCGGCGGCGTTACGGGCGCAATGGCGGTAGCATTCTTAATGCTCGGCACACGCGTGTTTGACGCACTCAATGACCCGATTATGGGCTCGATTGTGGACAGAACCCGCAGTAAGTGGGGCAAATGCCGCCCCTACTTAAAGTGGATGGCTATTCCGATTGCGGTGATGACCATTCTCTGCTTTAACCCGTTCCTGCCCTCCAAAACGCTCTCGACCTTTGTAATCGTTTCCGTAATTTATGTCATTTGGTCGATGGTTTACACCGTGGCGGATGTACCCTACTGGGGGCTTTCCACCTGTATGACGAACAACACGGTGGTTCGCGGCAATCTATTAACAGTTACGCGTTTGCTTTGCACCTTGGGCGCAGGCATTGTAACCGTGGGCGTGCCGATTATCACCTCTGCTGTGACCGCGAAGTATAAGGACGATGCAGGCAATGTTCTGCCCGAGTTCATTCAGGCAAACGCCGACACCTTAAAATGGACTTACTCCATTTGTGCGGTTGTGTTCACTGTCATTGCCATTCCGATGTTCTACTATGGCTTCAAGAACACCAAAGAGCGCTACACCTCCACCGAAACCCCGCCTTCACTGGGACATAACCTTAAATTGTTGTTCAAAAACAAACAACTGATGCTGGTTGTTCTCTCCGGTATTTTGGGCGGCGCAAGAATGGTGTATACCTACACCGGCGGCTTGTACTTTGCAAAGTATGTTTTGAAAAATGAAGGCATTTACTCGCTGATTACCTTGTTAGTTGTTCCCGGCGGTTTGGTTGCCTCCATTCTCGTGCCGTGGATGACTAAAAAATTCACCAAAAAATGGGCATACATTTATGTACATATTTTAGGCGCAGTTGTTATGTTTGCGATGTACTTCATCGGCTATGACGCACCGTGGAAATTGGTGGTATGCGCCATCGGTCTTGTGCTTCTCGGCATTCCGCAAGGCGTCAACAACATTATCACCTACGCAATGATCGGCGACACCGTCGATTACCTTGAGTGGAAAACCGGCGAGCGCGCCGAAGGTATCTGCTTCGCGATGCAGACGCTTATCAACAAGGTCGGTATGGCGGTCGGCGCATTCATCGGCGTGTTCTCTTACAGCTGGGCAGGCATCAACCCCGAAGCCTCCATTGCTATCACGCCCGAGGGTGAAACCATTCTTTGGAATGTGCTTGTGCTTTCCGGTGCGATTAGTATGGTTGGCACCATTATTCCGATGCTGTTCTACAACATCACAGAAAAGAAACAGCAACAAATGGTAAAAGAAGTCGAAGAAAGAAAAGCCAAAGCCGTAAAATAATTCGTTTTGTTTCTAAAGCGCGTTCGGAAAATCGGACGCGCTTTTTTCTACTCGAAATATTGACGAAACAACGAAAAAAAGGTATGATTAAAATATCATTTTTTGAATACGGAGGACTTCATTTTGAGCAGCAAAAAAGATTCCGGGAAATGGGGACGCTATATCGGCTACGGTATCGGCGCGGTCGGCTTGGATTTGAGTTACGGACTGTTTTACTCCTATCTTTCCAAATACTTAACCGATGTACTTTTAATGCCAGCGGCATTTCTTCTGATTTTAACACCGATTGCGCGGATTTGGGACGGTATTAACGACCCGATTATGGGCACGATTGTAGACAGCACCAAAATGAAAATGGGCAAATACCGCCCGTGGATTATGATTGGTGCGTGTGCGAATGCCGTGGTATTGGCGCTGTTGTTTACCAACCCCGGTATCCCGTTAAACTCCATATGGCTGTATGTGTATGTTGCGGTGATGTATATTGCGTGGGGTATGACCAACACGATGGCGGACATCCCCTATTGGAGTATGGTGCCGAGTTTTACCAACGACCCGAAAGAACGGAGCCTTGTTTCCACGGTGGCGCGCACATTCAGCGGTATCGGACAGGGTATTATCACGATTTTCACCCCTTACGCACTGATTTTGCTTGGAACGGGCGCAACCAAAGAAGAACGCAAGCTCAGCGCACAGGGCTTTAGCCACTGGGCAATCATTTGCGCGGTGCTGTTGGTGGTATTTGCCGTCATTTGCGCGAGTGTAACCAAAGAGCGCCATGTGGTGTATAACCATGACAAATTCAGCTTTAAAAAGCTGTTCGGGGTGCTCAAAAGCAACGACCAGTTAATCGTATTTATGCTGTTTGCGATGATCTCCAATGCAGGCTGGTACTTAACCAGCGGTGTGGGTGCATATTATTTTGAAAATGTCGAGGGCGATATTACCAAGCAAAGTTTGTTCGCGACTTTCGGGGCGGTTGGCTCTTTCTTAGGACTGTTCGTCATTCCGATTATGCAAAAGAAGTTCTCCCGCCGCACGATTTATCAGTTCTGCTTGATTATGGTCATTGTCGGCTATGCACTGATGATTGTCTGCGGGCCGATTTTACACCAAATGCTGCTTTTGAATATCGCGTATATTATCGCGTCGGTCGGCATTGCATCGATGTTTGTCAACCAGACGGTCATGCTTGCCGATATTGTGGATTACGGCGAATACAAAACCGGCAAACGGCAGGAAAGCACCACCTTCTCTATGAAAGGCTTTTTGCAAAAAATGGCATATACCATTCAGACCATCATTTTGTTCACCGGGCTGGGGCTTTCGGGCTATGATGGCGCGGCTGAGGTGCAAACCGACCTGTCTAAAACCACCATCAGCGTGATGACCTTTGTCATTCCGCCGATTTTGGTCTTTATTTCATTCTTGATTTTCTCAAAAAAATACAAGCTGTACGGCGAGCTTTCCGATAAGGTCCACGCGTATGTCGCGGCACGCGAGGAAAAGATGGAGGAGGACGCATAAATGCGGATTCTGATTATCCGACACGGCGACCCCGATTATGAGAAAGATTCCTTAACCGAAAAGGGCTGGCGCGAGGCGGAATATCTTGCCGACAAGCTGGAAAAAGAAAAATTGGACGCAATTTATCAGTCGCCATTAGGGCGTGCACAGGATACGGCTTCGTGTACCTTAAAGCGCACGGGGCAAACAGCCAAAACGCTCGGCTGGCTACGGGAATTCCAAGCGCCTGTGAAAGACCCTGTCACAAAAAAAATACACGGTCCGTGGGATTTACTCCCCTCTTATTTCACAACGATTGATAATTTTTATAGTTTCGAGAATTGGACAGACACAAAGCTGATGCGTTCGGGGCTTGTCAAGCACGAATACAACCGTGTGGGCAAAGGCTTAGACAAAGTCTTAAAGGCGCACGGATATGAACGACACGGCAGATATTACAAAGCGGTATGCCCAAACCGCGACACGGTTGTGTTCTTTTGCCATTTCGGTGTGGAGTGCGTAATGCTGTCGCACTTACTCGGCATCTCCCCCGTGATGCTGTGGCAGGGCTTTTGCGCCGCACCGACCTCGGTAACGACGCTGTATACCGAGGAACGCGAAGAAGGCATTGCGGTATTCCGCTGTGCCTCGTTCGGCGATATTTCGCATTTATATGCGAAGAATGAGCCGCCTGCGTTTGCGGCACGCTACTGCGAAACCTTTGATTGCGAAGAAGAACGCCATTAACCAACACAATGACAAAATCCCCGCAGACGGCTGTTTCCGTTTGCGGGGATTGTTTTGCTTTGTATGATTTTACGCACGCAGGGTAGCGCTTAAAAATTCGCGCAGGCGCGCATTTTGCGGGTTATCAAAAATTTCGGCAGGCACACCGCGCTCGGCAATGATACCGTCGTGCATAAAGACAACCTCATTCGAAACCTCGCGCGCAAAGCCCATTTCGTGCGTCACAATCAGCATTGTGCGCCCCTCTGACGCCAATTTGCGAATTACGCTAAGCACCTCGCCCGTAATCTCGGGGTCGAGCGCCGAGGTCGGCTCATCAAAGCAGAGGACTTTCGGGGAGAGCATTAACGCGCGTGCAATCGCCACACGCTGTTGCTGTCCACCCGACAGCTCGCACGGATAACTGCCTAATTTGTCTGACAGCCCGACGCTTGCAATAATCTCTTTTGCCGCGCTGTCAATTTTGGAAAGCTCCGCTTTTGTGTCGGCACGGGAGAGGTTCTTTACCCTACATTCCTCTTTGACCAATAATTCTTTTGCAAGGGTGACATTTCTAAGCACCGTATACTGCGGGAACAAATTAAAAGACTGAAATACAAGCCCTGTGCAAAGCTGATTTTCACGCTTCTCGGCTTTTGAGAGCTTCTCTTTGCGCTCGGCGTCAAAGGTCACACGGCTGTCTACAGTGATTTTACCGCTGTCGGCGGTTTCCAAGCCCGTAATACAGCGTAAAAGCGTGGTTTTACCGCTGCCCGAAGAGCCGATAACCGAAACCACCTGCCCCTCGTCTTGGGTAAAGTCAATGCCTTTTAACACTTGTGCGTTATCAAACTGTTTGCAAAGATTTTGTACTTCCAAAATGTGCATTCCGTCTCACCCCTTGTAATAATCGAGTTTTTTCTCGATGAAATTGAACAAAAGCGACAAAAGCCCGTTGAACACAAGGAAGAACACACCCGTGTAGAACAGCGGCCAAATATACCCTCTTCCCGCGTAACGCTCCGCCGCCATAAGCAGTTCGGCAATCGCGATGACACGCGCTAAAGAAGTATCTTTCACAAGGGTAATGATTTCATTGCTCATCGGCGGCACAATGCGTTTAATCACCTGCAACAGCACGACTTTAAAGAACACCTGTGTTTTGGTCATACCGAGAACTTGTCCCGCTTCATACTGCCCTTTCGGAATGCTCTCAATACCGCCACGGAATATTTCGGAAAAATAAGCGGCATAGTTAATAATAAATGCCACAAGCGCCGCAGTCATACGCGACTGCATCGGCACACCGAATACGAGTCCGGGCACATACCATACAACGAATAACTGCAACATCAGCGGCGTACCGCGAATTACCCAAATAAAGGTCTTTGTGAGCCATTTAATCGGCTTAAAGCGCGACATAGAGCCGAATGTAATTATCAGCCCCAGCGGGATTGCACCGAGCAGTGTCACGAAAAACAGCAATAGATTTTCGTAAAATCCGTTAAATAAATCAATTGTCACCTTTATAAAGGTCATTTTTGCACCCCATACTGCAAACAAGGACACACCCTTGTGAGAGGGTGTGTCTTTGCATTTTTACTGTGTTACTTTCCGCTGGAAATCAAAACTTGTCAACATTTTCCGTTTTGACAACAAGCACCTGTTTGTTGTTCATATAAGGTTTGGAAATTTCCATGGTCTCCTGTCTTTCGGGCGTAATGGTAAGCCCATTCCAAATGCAGTCAATATTTTTGGCGTTCAGTTCCATTTCCTTAGAATTCCAACTGATTTCTTGGAACACGGGCGTTACGCCGAGAATTTCGCAAACCGCTTTTGCAAACTCGGTTTCAAAACCGGTCAATTCGTTGTTTTCATCCATATAGTTCATCGGCTCAAAATAAGTAATACCGATAACCAAAGTGCCTTTTTGTTTAATATATTCCCAATCGGCAGTGTCCAGCGTATCTTCCGCAGGGATTTGCGCCAAAGTGGTATCAATTTGTTCGCTCAATTTATATTTCGCCGCGATTTCGGCAAGCTTGCCGTTTTGGATAAGTTCGTTGATTGCCGCATTTACCATCGCAACAGTTTTGGTACTGCCCTTACGGAACGCAATACCGTACTGCTCGTCGGCAAATGCGTATTTTTCCACTACGGAAAGACCTGCGTAGTCTGTGCCCTCGCCGATCATACCGATAGAGCAAACATAGTCCACCACGCAACCGTCCGCTGTGCCCGAGGAAACTTCCATAAGTGCTTTGGACTGTGTATCCACCGCGGTGTAGTTTGCGGTTTTGAAGAATTCGTCTGCCAAAATAACTTCTTCGCCGGCAGACTCTTTTTCCGCAACAACATTCAAAACGGCGTCGGTTTTACCGCAAGCGGCAAAACACCCAACGAGCATAACAACTGCCAGCAACAGGCAGAGCAATTTTTTCATTTTCATTTGAATTCCTCCGATTTATCATAGTAAAGTGATAACGCGTTATTATAATACCGCACAAAACCGATTTTGTCAACTGTTGTTTTGTATCACGCCGTCGGGATTATCGCGGTAGGTCAACAATTCGCTGACGGTAACCAGCTGAAAGCCGCGCTCGCAAAGCGCCGGAATTAACTCCACCGCCGCATCGGCAGTCGGCGTAAACAAATCATGCATTAAAATAATATCGCCGTCCTCGGCGTGTTCCAGTACGCGCTGTACGGTAATATCCTTGTTTTGGTGGCTCCAATCCATTGTGTCCACCGTCCAAAGCACGGCGGGTGTTTGCAAAACGGAACACAAAGTATCGTCATACGCGCCGCCGGGCGGACGCAAAACCGTAGTATGCTGTCCTGTAACCTCAAAGATTTTTTCATCGGTTTTGGTGAGCTGTTCTTGAATTTGCGCCGCCGAAAGTCCCTTGAGCGATATATGGTCATAGGTGTGATTGCCCAATTCACAGCCCGACGCGGCGATACGCTTCACGGTTTCCTCCCGCCCGTCAATGCGGCTGCCGACAATAAAAAAGGTTGCCCTGCCCCCAACCGCCTCCAATGCGTCCAAAATTCGCAGAGTGACGGGACCGTACGGGCCGTCGTCAAAGGTCAGTGCCAGCATCGGCTTCGATGGGTCAATTTGCCGCACAGGTGCGCTGACCTCGGTTTGCGTATTGCCTTTTGTGCGCGGCAGATTTTCATCTGCTTCCATTCCGAACAGGCTGTAACACAAAAAGATGAGTCCCAACACAATCAAAATCACGCCGAGCGTCACCGTCAGCAGTTTCCGCAAGCGTATAACCATACCGCACCGCCTCTGTTTATAAACTGCTATATTATATTGCGCATCTTCTGCGAAAAGACCGCAGGGACAGCCTTTTGGCGCACACCTGCGGTCTTTTTCCGTTGTTTATTTGCGATAGGTAATTTTAAATTTATCGTTTTGGTGAAAAGATAGGATTGGCGTAATGTTTTGATGTTGAAACACACGCTTACGGTAATTTGCGGTAATGCGAAATACCAACGGCGACAACAGCAATACGCCGATAAGGTTTGGCAATGCCATTAAGCCGTTGAAGGTGTCCGCCAAATCCCAAACCAACTGCACGCTGGAAACAGAGCCGATAAAAGACACCACTAAAAACAAGACTTTATACACCTGCATACATTTTCTGCCGCCGAGGTACTCGGACACGCGGCAGCCGTATACCGACCAACCGAGCAGTGTGGAAAAGGCAAACAAAACTATCCCGATGGACACCACATAACTGCCTGCCCGCCCGAAAACGGCTTCAAACGCATACATCGTGACCGCAACGCCCTCCAAGCCCTCAACGGTATGCGCGCCTGTGGTTAAAATCGCCAATGCGGTCAAGGTGCAAATGACAATCGTATCGAAAAACACTTCAAAAATGCCCCAAAGACCCTGTTCGACCGGCTCTTTGACATCGGCAGAGGAATGGACTAATACAGACGAACCGAGCCCCGCTTCGTTTGAGAAAATGCCACGGGCAAAGCCGTAACGCATCGCTCTTGCAATGCCATAGCCCATCACACCGCCGCCGATGGACTTCATTTGAAATGCACCTGCAAAAATTTCACCGAAAGCCGGCAAGATATTGCGGAAATTTGCCACAATAACCGCCAACGCACCGACAATGTATAAAAGCGCCATAAACGGCACAAATTTTTCGGTGACGGTGACAATGCGCTTCATACCGCCGAACACAATAAAGCCCGCCAGCAGGCAAACGAGGATACCCGTTACATAATTCGGGATGTGAAAAGAACTCTCCATAGCGGTGGAAATCCCGTTGACCTGCGCCACAGAGCCGATACCGAACGAGGCCAGCAGACAAAACACCGCAAACAGCACAGCAAGCCACCGTTGATGCAAGCCCTTTTCAATATAATACATCGGACCGCCGACCCACTCGCCCTTTTCGTTTTTATGACGGAAATAGATACCGAGCACAATTTCCGCATATTTGGTCATCATACCGAAAAAGGCAGAAACCCACATCCAAAAAATTGCGCCTGCGCCGCCTGCGGCAATCGCGGTGGCAACACCGACGATATTGCCCGTGCCGACGGTTGCCGCCAGTGCCGTTGCCAAGGCTTGGAACGGGGAAATGGCGTCCTTGTCTTTGGATTTTTCGTCTTTTTGCCCTTTGCGGAACATCGAAAAAATTGTATTTTTTAAGGCATAGCCGAACTTGGTAACTTGAAAAAAGCGTGTACCGACTGTCAAATATACGCCGACCGCCAACAACAGCAAGAGCATAGGAATGCCCCACACTACAGTATTGACTTTTGTATTGACATTCTCAATTGCTTGAAAAACTGCGTCCATAAACGCCTCCGTGCAAAAAACTGTTCTTATTGTATCACAAGAAATCCGAAAAGCAAACAAAAAAATACGGCGCGGAGAAAATTTGTCGCATTTCACTTCCGCGCCGTTCCATCACAAACCGTAATGTGGCTGTTTCCTATTATTTTTGTTTCTTTTTGCGGCGAAAATACACCACAGCGCCTGTACCTGCCGCCAGCACCACGACTGCCGCAGGAATGGCAATCATCAGCGCGCGCTCGAGTGGGGTGTAGTATTTTGAGGTTTCCGACATTTTCGGCAGCTTGTAAAGTCCTTCGGCTTTTGTATTGTCGCCGTAAGCAATCCGCAGAATATTGACAGAATATCCCGCCGCTTCAATCGTCGGTGCATCTATATTGTCCACTTTCTTTGTCGTCGGCACAATTGTGGTTTTACCAAGCTCGTTGCACGCCGCCGTACTGCGGTCGGACAGCGTAAGTACATCGGCATACTGCACCTGTCCGAAGCCGTCCAAATCATAGGTAAAGGCCTTCTTTTCGCCCGTGGTGTTGACCAGCTTCACATAAATCAGTTCCTGCTCGGGGTCAACCGTCACCGACTGATACACGCCGTCGTTCCCGCCGGGCAATTCCGTTTCCACATATTTGGAACCCGTATTATTCATATAAAGCATTTGCGTGTAATAACTCGGCGTCAGCACCACACTGTATGCATCAAACCAAATTAAATTCACGCGCCACTGCTCGGCGTCGCTTTTGGCAAGCAACGGCGCATAAGACGCCATCACCACTACATCGCCGTTTTTCTCCAAACTCGTCATATATGCCGCTTCTGAGAGCGCCGCTTTTAAGTTGGATTTGGTCTGAATCGTCCCGACGCCCTTAGAGGTTGCCGCGTATTCGCCCAAAAAGACCTTTGCGCTGTCGCGGTCATAACTGTCATAGCGGTCGGTATTTTCAAGATACCACCAATCCTCTTCATAATAATGCTCATCGACAATCGTATCCGTATATTCTTCGGAGAGAATCTCCCACGATTCGTCGAACTGCTCACCGGAGCTGACAGGCCCTGAGGAAGTAATCACCGTAATTTCGGGATATTTTTCGTGAATTGCCGCTTTTAATGCTTTCAAATTACGAAAATAAACTTCGCCCCAATTTTCATTGCCGAGCCCGATATAGGAAAGCCCGAACGGCTCGGGATGCCCGTTTTCGGCGCGTTTTGCACCCCATTCGGTCGTGACATCGCCGTTGGCATATTCGATTAAATCCAAAATATCCTGCACATAAGCGTCCCATTCCGAAGTCCCCGGACGCAGGGCGATGGTGTCTAAATAGTCCTCCCATTCTTCGGCGGTCATTTCGCCGGACTGATATTTTTGATAGGTATCGTCATACCCGCAACGCGCCTGGCAGACAAGCCCTACATTGAGAATCGGCACGGGCTCGGCACCCAAATCCGCGCAAAGCTGGAAATACTCGTGATAACCGACGGAATAACTGTTGTTGTAGTCCGTTTCTTCATTGCGCCAAAGGTTATAAAACTGCTTGCGGCTTTCCAACGGCCCGATGGTATCTTTCCAATTAAACAGATTTTCGAGACTATCGCCCTCTGCGACACAGCCGCCGGGGAAGCGTAAAAATGCGGGATGCAACGCGTCAAGCGCATCGTACAAATCCTGCCGCAGGGAAGTATATTTCCAAGTATCGGTACCGTACCCGTAGCTTTTTTGCGGATACAGGCAAACAAAATCAAAGGTCACATCGCCCTCGCCGAATTTCAGCACCAAAATTCCGCCGTCGGTTTTGGCGGCAGACAAATCTACAGTATATTTTGCCCAAACATCGGTCTGCACACGGAAAGTGACGGTATCGGACAATTTTTCCCCCTGATTGTTTTCCAAATAGGCCGTCACAGTGGTATCGGTTTCTTTAAACCAAAGCGACAGCGTATACATCTCCCCTGCCTTGATACCCATACTACCGGAATCGATACTTTTTTGGTTTACATTTTTGGTTTTGTAATAATAATATTCACAGAAGCCGTAGTTTTTGACCATACGGTCTTTGGCATCGGGCATATAAATATACGCAGGGTTATTCTCGGAAATACCGCTCCCGACCTTGCGGATATACTGCCCGTCAATCGACCAGCCGGAAAGCGCTTTTGCATCGCCGTGCAGGTACTCAAACGAGTTGTTACGCACCAAATTGGCGTTTAAGCCTCCCTCTACTGCAAAATTGATGTCCTCTAAGAAAGCGCCGTACAAGGTATCGCTGATGTCATGCGATATATTGTCGGCGGAAACCGTCACCGATTGTGCTTCCGGCTTTGCGGCAGAGGCCATCTGTGCGGTGCCGAGCAGCAAAAGCAAGGACAGGGCTAATGAAATTCCCTTTTTCAACATAAAAACGCCCCCTAAACTATACTGATTTAATAGTACCACGATTTCACGCATTCTCGCAAGTGTTTTTCGGTATTTTTTCATAAAAATTCTAAAACGCCGACAAGTAAAACGGTTGAATTCAGTCAAAAATCGTGGTACACTTTTTGTGGTGATACTATGTCAAAATTGGAGAATCTGAAAAAAGGAGACCTTTCGGTCTCGGGGCGTCTGCGCCGCCGTTTAGAGGATGCGCTGGATGTCAGCTTTGCCGTTTCGCAAATTCAAATTACGACAATGAAAGAATTTGAAGCCGCATTATTTGTGCCGTTTGAAGCGGGTACACCGATTTTTTACCGCGGGGAACGCATTTGCAGTCCGAAACGGCGCTTAGTGCCAACCTATTTACGCACACCGGAGCTTTTAGAATCGAAGGAGAACAACATTTTCACCTACATCACCGGGCAAACCCTATTCGATTTTTACACATCGAAACCCTCGTTTTGCTCAGTATATGAAACGCTGTACGGCAAACCGGACTTAGACCGTATGTACCCGATGCTCGCCTTTGCACAGCACTATCTCGATATCAGTCCGTTTATCGATTTCAGCGCGTCGCTGTATGTTGCGCTTTCCTTTGCATTAAAGGGCAGGCAAACATTTTCCGACGATATTGTCATTTACACGGCGTTTGACATCGGCGATGACGACACGACCTGCGATGAAGAACAGGTCAACCGTTGGCTGTCCGATTACAGCGTCGGCATTGTCCGTACCGAAACCGCCGAGGAGGTACGCGCGTTGTTCAGCGAATACCAAAAGCAAACCGGCACTTCCCCTGCCGCGCTTTTACGCAATCCGAAAGAAATGGAACTGCTGTTTGCAAGCGTCTCCCCCACGGCAAAGCTCATCAATATCCCCACCAACGATTTGATGAAATACCAACAGGGCGTGTTTTTACTGCTGAACAACTTCTGCTTAATGGACGCCGCGTATTTCACCAAAACCGTACGGCAGAGCTTCGTCATTAAAAAATTTGTCATCAGCAAAGATATTTGTCCGAAGCTTTTGAAGCTGTTGGAGGACAAAGCCCCGCAGTACCGCTACCGCTGTCTTTTGGATATCGCCGAGGCGGTAAAGGAACGGTAAGGGGTTCGGTATATATTGAAAAAGGAGCTGTATTCGATGGCGGACTATATAGATGCACACGCATACGCGATGAATCACCGCGCACAACTGCTGTGCGATAAAAAATGTGGCTGCTTCTATTGCTTGAAAATCTTTTCCCCCTCTGAGATTATAAACTGGCTTGAAGACCCTGGCGGCACGGCAATCTGTCCGTACTGCGGTATAGATGCTGTCATCGGGGAAAGCTCCGGCTACGCAATAACCGAAGCATTTTTACAAAAAATGCACGAATATTGGTTTTGACGGCTGTTGACAAACGAATATCCTTCCCCACCTGTAATTATGTATAGCGAAATAGAAATTTTTATTGATTGTATATGAACGGTAAGGCGGTGGCAAGCCCCTGCCCTGCAAAATACATTTCGTGCATAGGGGGCGGGTTTCCACGCCCGCCCGCGAAAATTATTATGCGATGCCGGGGCGATGCCCCACAACAAATTAAAATTTCCCATTCCAAACAAAGTGAAGCATTGCAAAAAGTAAAATGTAGCAAAAAAGTGAGTTTTCTGCTACCGCCGAAGAATAATAAAAGAGAAATACAACTCTCCGCGACGCGAAAATGGAATTTGTACGCGCAGGAAACGGTCGTATCACGCTACGGAATGAACTCGAGGGAAACGGTCGGCGTGCAAGCATATTCAGCGCGATGAAAACTGCCGAAAAATCACCCGGAATGCCATTTTCATATTGACAAACTCCCGCTCTTTTGATAAAATAGCAAAGCTGGAAAAATCCTTTGGATAGCGTCCGGCACACAGTGCGCTGTCACCCACGCCGGCGCGAACCAAATTTTATACGGAGACGTATCGAAGTGGTCATAACGGGGCGCACTCGAAATTTTACGGCGACTTGGTCGTTTCGTCCGCCGGAAATCCCCCATTTATAAGGGTTTTCAAAATTAAAAATCGAATATTTTTCAGTGTTCTCTCCTGCTTTTCTCTCCAAAAATTTTTTGAGTCAAAAGCAGACAGAAATATACGGAGATGTACCCAAGTGGTTGAAGGGTCCGCACTCGAAATGCGGTAGGTCGGGAGTTCCCCGGCGCAAGAGTTCAAATCTCTTCATCTCCGCCATATCGAGTGTTCATAAGTTTTTACATTATGGACACTCGATTTTTTAATTTTATTGCAAAATGGAACAATTTACTATATAATAAACTTATGAATGTCAAAAGGAGTAATTATCATGTCAAAACAACTTACAGAAGCGCAAGTGCTTGAAAAATTAAATATTCCAGATTTCAGGCATTTGTCGAAAGATAATGTTATGTCTTTTGCATCAATGATTCAAGACATGGATCCTGAAGTTGCAAAAAAAGCTCTGGAGCAATTCCCCGACTTCGCTAAATCTACAATGGATGCACTTAAAGATATAAAAAGCGTAATTGATAAATCCTTTGAGGATGACAAAGAAAGTGCTAACCAATGTTATGCTCTTTATAACAGAATTCAAAATGCGCTTGAAAAGTGTTTAGACAATGATAATCTTTCATTTGAAGAGCGAAAGTATTATATCGAACAAATGAAAGAAGTCGCTCAAATGGCATCAGCTAAAGACTCTGAAGGCAAAAAATTCAAATGGTCTAACCTTGCCGTATTTGGCACTATTGCAATAGCAGCAATCGGCACAATGGCTGCTATTTTAGGTGGCAAAACAGATTTTGAATTACCATCTAAAAAAGACTAGATGTTTTTATCCACTTAATAGTGCGTGTAGATTTGAACTTTTGCTAGTTTTGTTTTGACATTTTTTATAACCTTTTTCAATCAAAAAGCCGGTAAACTTAATTGTTTGCGGGCTTTTTATTGTTTTCAGATTTTTTATTAATCCGTTTTTTGTGCACTTTTGTTATCCTCCCATCTACTTGTGAAATTGCCGCTTTCGGGCAAAGCAAGCCCTGTTTCCATTGCCTGTGCCGAGGTGATTTTAGAACTGTAATCAAGGTGCGCATAGATATTTGCCGTCGTGGTAAAATCGCTGTGCCCGAGCCACTCCTGAATGTGCTTCAGCGGTACGCCGTTTGCAAGCAGTAAGCTTGCACAACTATGCCTTAAATCGTGAAAGCGCATACGACGCAGTCCGTGTTTCTCCAAAAATTTGGGGAAAGCACAGGTGAGATACTGCGCTCTCATACGCTCGCCCATTTCGTCCACGAACACAAAGCCGTCGTATTCATAGTTATAGCAGTTGCCGCAGATCTTCTTGTTCAGCTCCTGTGCCTCCTTGACCTGCATAAAGTATTCACGGAAGCTGCCGATAAGCGGCAGGGTGCGTAAGCTTGATTTTGTCTTAGCCGACTGCTGTTCAATTTCCTTATGCTTTCCGTCAACAGAAACTGTCGTTACCGTGCGCTTAACCGAAATTGTACCACGCTCAAAGTCGATAGCGTCCCATTTCAGCCCCAGCACCTCGCCACGGCGAAAGCCGTAAAAGGCGGCGACCAGTACAGGAAGCTCCAGCCTTGTCCCTCGGAGCGCTTCAAACATCTTCTGCATTTCCTCTGCCGAAAGAAATACCGGCTGAAAGTCGTTTTTCTTCGGTCGGTCAACCTTGTCCGCCACATTCTGCAATAACATATCGGTCTTCACTGCATATTTGAGTGCCGAATGGATAATTGCGTGGTAGTGAATGACAGTATTCGGTTTGACCTTTTTGAGCAGCTCGGAGTAAAACATCTGCAAGTGCCTTGCTTCAAGCTCACGGAGTGTCAGCTTCTTTTTGCGAAAATATGGGGCGATAGGATTTTTAATCATTGCCGTATAAGAACAGTAGGTCGCAACAGCCAGCCGCCCTTTGGCGATTTCCAACCATTCGAGAAGATAATCGGCGAACAGCATATCGCTGCTTAAATCGCCCACCTCC
>JBJEPR010000058.1:0-5902 GCA_051881335.1 Candidatus Fimenecus sp.
AAAACTGTATACTATGTCCTTGCTCTCCTGTTTACTATGTTATTACACTATACAGGATGTCCGTCCCTACGCGGCGTTCGCCCCCGCCCTGCCCCTGCAAAATGTATTTTGTGCGTAGGGGCGGTTGACCTGGGCCGCCCGTAGATTTTGATGTCATTCTGAGCCGTTAGGCGAAGAATCTCGTTTCGCTCATTTTTACTTTGTGCTGTTTGAGATCCTTCGCTACGCTCAGGATGACAAATGGTAATTTCGTGCGTAAAACAAAGATAAAAAAATAACCGGAAGGCGAAAAGCCCTCCGGTTATCTGCTTTATGTAGAGACATACGAAAAACGGGAACCAATTATCTCTTAATATCGTCCCAAGCCACACCGTTGATGTGGAACAAATCGTCAAATTCGTAACGGTTGTTTTCGTCTTTCGAGTGGCTCGGATACCAAACCTGTGCAAAGAACGGGTTGGTTTTGGCAATCGCGTCATAATCCCAAGCTTTCTGCGGGATATAGCACTCGGGGCACCAGTGACCGCCCAACAAAATGAGGGCGGGGCTTGCCTCAAATTCAGCGCCGCAGTGACCGCATTTCCATTTAAGCTTGGTCGCCATATCGCCTTTGGTCATCGACTCGGACAAGCATTCGCCGCCGCGGAACGCCGCCGCCTGCTTCATATCGTCAATATCCAATTCGCTTTCGGGCTTTGACTCGTCATAGCCGTGGTCAAGCTTAAACTGCTCGGCGGCACTGTTGTCTTTGTCAAACTTAATGAGTTCAAAGTCTTCCCATTTGGACGGGATTTTCTCCCATTCCGCTTTGGAGCCGTAATAGGCGCTCATACGCACCTCATTATTTTTGGCAACCCAGTCCAAAGTACCGAAATCGGGCGTGGAAGCAATCTTTTTCATAAAGGGCTTTGCGCAAGCCGCCACCAGGTTCTTCGGCAGATAGCGCGGAATTTTGAAGTAGAATTCGACCTGGTCAGCCAAGCGGTTGAAGTAATCCTGAATCGGCAGATTCTCACGGAAGTGCAGGAATTCCTCGAGCTTGTCGCCGTCAGCATAGAACTGGCCGTGGAAGTTCTTGGTGATGAACCAGTTGGGGTCGAACAGCTTTTCGGGACCTGCCAAGCCGAGCGTGCCCAACAGCAAGCATTCAAACTCATAGTTGGAAATTCTGTATTCCTTACCGGAACCGATGTTGAAGAAGTGATTCCAGAAGTCAGCGCCGAGGTTGCCTTTTGCATCCTCATCGACCAAATTGGCAAGCAGTCTGCCGGAGTCCTCCACCGTGCACCATTCCAAAACGCCGTTAATCGGCACATGGAACATAATCGGGTCCATATTCTTTAAGATATTGGGATAGAGAATACCGGACTGGCGCATAACCACCCAGTTTTTTAAGCCGCTTTCGACAAAGGTACGCTCTGCAACGGTTTTGGAAACGGCATAGTGGTCATAAATCGAAATTTTAATCGGGTCGCCGCAACGCCCCCAGTGAATGGGATAGTTTCTGCCGCCGGTTTCGGCAACCGTGCCGATGTAGCAAACTTTAATTGCATCGGGGTCGGGCTGGGCAAGGACGGCCTTGCAGATACTCTGCGCCGCACCGATATTGGTTTTTTGCGTTCTGTACGGTTTCCAGTCCGCCGTGGGGGAAACCATACCGCCGACATGCAGGACATAATCCGAACCGGTGACAGCCTCTAAAATGCTGTCATAATCGGTCAAATCGCCCCAAACGATTTTGACGGACGGGTCGTTGATATAGGGTGCGAAAAGTTTTTCGTTCTTCTCGCTTTTGCGGAGCAACAGAACCGTATTGAATTTGTCTTTCATTTTATACAGTTCTTTGAAGCCCGCAAAGCCCATATTGCCGGACGCGCCGGTCAGCATAACGGTTTTCTTTTCTGCCATTTCTACCACCTCAAAATTCATATTTAAATATAGTATATCGTTTCAGGGAAAAAATGTCAATAAACAACCCCTGCTTTTTGCGGAAATTCTGCCGAAAACCTGCAAAAAAACAGTCTCCGAAAGAAATCGGAGACTGTTTGCAATGTCAAATCAAACGATCACCAAGAAATCGTGAAATCCTTTTCCAAGCCAAAGGGAATCGAAAGCTTTGCGCCGAGCGCTTCTAAGGAAAGCGTCCAAACGAAATAATAGTTTGCTGTCAATACATTCCCCGTTGCTTTATCCACCGTAATAATGATTTTGCCGTCCTTATGACCGGTTTGCACATTTTTAATGACGCTTGCCGCCGCGCCGGCATTATCCGTAACGATGGAAGGCATAATGACGGAAAACGCTTTACCGTGATGTCCGACACCGTGTGCGGTATCTGCGCTCGGTGCATCTTCTTTTACGGTGATGGTAATGGTATATTTCCCGTCCGCTTCGGAAACAGTTGCACTTTCAATATCGTCTGTGGACAGCTTGCTCGACCAGCTTTCATTCTCAACCGGGAACATCGCATTTTTCTGGTCTACCGTCGTTGCGTTTACAGCGCCGGGATCCAATTTGGAAAGGTCTTTATCGCCCATATTGGCAGAAATCAAGCTGTTCGCAAGACTGGTAAGAGAGCTCGGCAAATTGCCTTGAATGCCGCCCGCTTCGGAGTTTCTTTCATAATTTAAAGTAACCTGCTTTGCATTCGGCTTCACTTTGTTGATTGCAGCGTTGAAATACGCAAGAATATCCGCTTGGCTGCTGGACGCACTCAACTCTGTGACGGCTGCGGCGTTCGTATCCCCTGTTGCCGCCGCATCGCCGCTTGTGTCGCTCGACGAAGCACTGTTGCCGTTATTCTGCACCACAGCGCTTTCGGCGGTATTGGTATCGGAAACCGGGTTCACGGTGTTCGCCCCGACAGAATTCGGGTTGATAAATGCGATATAGCAGACCGAATAAATCAGCAGAACTGCAAGGCAAATCGCAAATGCTTTCAAGAAAGTGCTTGAAAAGACCTTTCTGAGCATTTGCTTATTTGCAATCTTTTCCGCTCTTGATTCGGGTGTGGACGGTTCTTTATTCTTTTTAGACATTTGCGAATCCCCTTTCAATTTATACGCCCGAATGCTTCAGGCGGTATATACAAAACATTACTTCTATAATTTACAATAAAACGGCGCAAATGTCAATCCATTTTCTGTGACATTTGATAGAAAAAAGAAAAAGTATGCAAAATTTATTTTGGGTATGGCGGGATTTTTCTCGGTATTTTCACACAAAAGTGTTGAATAATCAACTGAATTATATTATAATACACTTGTTCATTATTTTGCATCTACCGCAGAAAGCAGGAGGTAAGAAGAATGAAAGAAACTAATGAGGACATCCGCGTACGCCGTACCAAACGGTTACTTCGGCAGGGCTTGACCGAACTTTTAAAAGAAAAAAGCATCAAAAAAATTACCGTTCGTGAGCTTTCCGAGCGTGTGGATATCAATCGCGGTACATTTTATCTGCATTATAAGGATATTTACGATTTGGTCGAGCAAATCGAGCAAGAACTGTTCGATGAATACGAGAGCATTTTGCAGAACTACACGATTGCAGACTTAAAGACGCAGCCGCACAAAATCTTTTCGGATTTATGCGGATTTCTCTATGCCAATCGCGAAATCTGCGCCGCATTGCTCGGTGAAAACGGCGACATCGATTTTATTTTGAATATGCGCAAATTCCTACGGGAAAAATGCCTGCGGGACATCACCACCTATTATCACTTAGAAAATCTGACGGCATATAATTATGTATACGCCTATTTTGAGGCAGGTGTAGTCGGGCTTGTGCGCTATTGGCTGGAGCATCCCGAGGACGGCACAACGCCGGAAGAAGTTGCCTTGCTAATTGAAAACATCTTCTGGAAGGGTGCAAGCTGTATTACGGAGTCGGTACGAAACGAGGCACAGCAAAATGGCTGATTTACTTGCAAGACTGTTTATTAAGGATTATCAAAACACCAAAAGCCCCGCGGTGCGCGCCGCCTACGGAGAATTAAGCGGTGCGGTCGGCATTTGCGTCAATCTGCTTTTGTCTGCGGCAAAGTTCTTTGTCGGCACCATTACAGGCAGTATTTCCATTTCGGCAGACGCGGTAAACAACCTGTCGGACGCCGGTTCTTCGGTGGTGACCTTAGTCAGCTTCAAGCTCGCCAAAAAGCCCGCTGACAAAGACCACCCCTACGGCCACGGCAGAATTGAATATATTGCCGCGCTGATTGTGTCCTTTTTGATTTTGATGATGGGATTTGAGCTGTTCAAATCTTCGGTAGACAAAATCCGCAACCCCTCTCCCGTCACATACAGCACCGTGGCGTTGGTCATTTTATTACTGTCTATCGGAGCAAAGCTGTGGCTTGCCTATTTCAACCATCGCTTAGGCAAAAAAATTGACTCCGCCGCAACAAAAGCCGTGGTTTCCGACAGCCTTTCGGATACGGCGGCAACGACGGTTGCCTTAGCGGCGCTGTTGCTGTCGCTCGTCACGGATTTCCCCGTGGACGGTTGGTTCGGCATTGTCGTGGCGCTGTTTATTTTCCGTTCCGGCGCAGAAATTTTGAAGGATACCGTCGGGCTGTTGCTCGGCAAGCCCCCCGAAAGAGAATTTTTTGACGAAATTGAACGGGAAATTCTTTCCTACGACGGCGTGGTGGGCGTGCACGACCTGATTATCCACGATTACGGTCCGGGCAGAAGCTTCGCTTCGGTGCACGCGGAAGTCCCCGCCAATATTGATATTTTGCAAAGTCACGACACGGTGGATTTGATTGAACGCGATTTGCAGCAAAAATACGGTATGCTTGTATCCATTCATATGGACCCCGTCGTGACGGATGACGAGCGGGTAACGGAATTAAAAGAAATTTGTAAAAAGGTCATTCACGATATCGACGGGCGCTTGACGCTCCACGATTTCCGTATGGTAGAGGGACCTACCCACACCAACCTGATTTTTGACACGGTAGCCCCGCCCGATTTCCCGTTAAGCGACCGTGAGCTTTGCAACACAATTTCGGAAAAATTGAGCAAAATAGACGAAAGATATTTCGCAGTTATCACGGTAGACCACGCATTTAACTAAAATTTGTTTTTCTGCGTCTTTTCTGCGGTTTTGCACTTGCAAAAAACGCAAAATATAGTAGAATATGAGTGTAAAAACAAATCCGATTGGATTTCATCACGCTGCACGGAGGAACAAATATGCCTGACTACACCCAAGATTTTACCACCATTCCCTACGGCCCGCTCGGTATCGTTGCCCTGCCCGGCTGTGAGGAACTTGCCGAAAAAATCGACCGCTACATCGTAAAATGGCGCGCGCAAAAGCAAAGCGAACACAAAAACAGCATCGCGTTTGCCGGCTATGAGCGCGACACCTATATTATCAACACGGGTTTCCCGCGGTTTGGTACGGGTGAAGGCAAGGGCACGCTGTCGGAATCTGTGCGCGGCTATGATATTTTTATTGTCGCCGATATGTTCAACCACGGGCTGACCTATCAAATGTACGGGCAAACCGTTCCAATGAGCCCCGACGAGCATTACGCCAACTTGAAGCGCGCGATTTCCGCCGTCGGCGGCAAGGCACGCCGCATTACGGTGATTATGCCGATGCTGTATGAAGGGCGGCAGCATAAGCGTTCCTCGCGTGAGTCATTAGACTGCGCGATTGCTTTGCAGGAATTGTGCTTGAATATGGGTGTGGACAATATCATCACCTTTGACGCGCACGACCCGCGCGTGCAAAACGCTATTCCGTTAAAGGGCTTTGAAAATGTGCAGCCTGTTTACCAAATGATTAAAGCGCTTGTCAACCATGTGGACAACCTCCACTTTGACAACGACCATATGATGGTCATTTCCCCCGATGAGGGCGGCATGGGGCGCTGCATCTATTATTCCAC
>JBJEPR010000059.1:0-5879 GCA_051881335.1 Candidatus Fimenecus sp.
ACCGTGTGCCGTTCTTGCCGAAGAAAATACACAGAAATATCGGCACAACGAGAAGCGCATACAGCGCCAAATTCGGGCGGGAAAGCACCGTCAGCACCAAATTCAGCGCGGACAACATTAAGAACACAACCGTTTTCCCTGTTTTCGGCTGTTTGTAGGCACAAAAGGCGAAGAGCAAAAAAAGCGCCAAATGGGTAATCCCGCTTTGCACCGCGATATAATACATATCCGCCGACGATTGCACCATATAGAGCAGACTGCCCGACACGGCGGCAAAAATTGAAAGCACCAGCGCACAGAAATTACAGTCGGGCACAAACAGCCGAACAAGCCGTAAAACCAATAACGCTACGGCAACGACACCGACCGCCGCGAGCAAAAAGCACACGGTTTGCGGCGCGGGAAATGCCCCCGTCAGTGCACAATACGGAAAATACACCGTCAAAAGCGGCGCAATGCCGAAGTAGGAATAATACTTGCCGTCGAACAGCGCCCGATCCCACGGATACCACGCGCCCGTTTCGGCACGCGCGGCGGGGTCATACGGATTTTCGAGCGCCAAAATCCGCTCGTCGGGGGCAAAATCCAAATACAGTTGCCCTTTTAAAAAGGCGTCGAACTGCTGTTCATAGCCGTTTTGATTTTCCAAAAGTCCTGTGAACGGGTAAGCAATATTTTCGTGCGGCAAACTGCAAAAAATATAAATTGTCGGCAAAAGGCACAGCGCAACCGCCGCAAAAAGCAAAATACGCTGTGTGCGGCTTTGCGGATTATAGGTGATTTTGTAAAGTCGCAAGGGGTACGCGGCTGCCAAAAACAACAGTATCGCCGCCCCGAAGCTGACGGCAAGTGAAAGTCCCATTTTACTCTCTGAACTCCGCGATTTGGGCAGTCGATTTGCGCTTTTTCTCACGCAAGGTGTCGTCTGCGGCGGCATAGCCCGTGGCAAGCACCAACCGCACGCGCTTTTCGGGCGAAATGCCCAAAGCATTTTTGAGTTTTTCCTCATTCAGCCACCCCAAAATGCAGGTGGAAAGCCCCAAATCCGTTGCGGCAAGGCAATAGTGTGCCGTGGCAATACCCATATCAATCTGTGCGAATGCCTGGCTGTGGAATTTTTCGGCTACCGCCGGCTTTAACACGGCGTGCTCCTCCACAAGCACCGCAAACGCGGGGCAGTTATCGGTAAACTTGTTTCTGCCCGCCTCCTGCACACATTCGCGCACCGTTTTTGCCGTCTCGCCGGTTGCCATAATCAGCTTCCACGGCTGTGCATTGCACGCCGAGGGGCTCAGACGAAAGGCTTCGACCAGTTGTTCGAGTTTTTCGCGCTCAACGCTCTCACCGTTAAAATTGCGGCAGCTTTGGCGGCGCGTCATCAAATCCATAAAGTTTTCCATAAAAACATCTTCCTTACGCAATTTGTAATTTCCATTATAAGATAAGTTTCCAAATCCTGCAAGAATAGATTGCGATTTTGCGGGAAATATGCTAAACTGAAAGTGGATTCTTTTAAGAAGGTGAGCGTATGTGCAGGAATACAGCACAAACAGCAGATTTGTCGATGATGACAGAGCTGTATGAATTTACATTGGCGGACGGGTATTTTTCGGCAGGGATGCAGGACACCGTGGCGTGCTTTGACCTGTTTTTCCGCCGTGTGCCGGACGGTGGCGGCTTTGCCGTGATGGCAGGGCTCGAACAAGTCATTGCATATTTAAAAAATCTGCATTTTACCGAAGGTGATTTAGCCTTTTTGCGGGAAAAGGGCATTTCTGAGCCCTTTTTAAACTATTTGCGGGATTTCAAATTTGCCTGTGATGTTTGGGCAATCCCAGAAGGGACGCCGATTTTCCCGAATGAACCGATTGTGAAGGTACGCGGTCCTGTAGTGCAGGCGCAAATGATAGAAACTATGCTGTTGTTATGCATCAACCAGCAAAGCCTGATTGCCACCAAAGCCAATCGCTTGGTGCGTGCGGCGCACGGTACGGCGGTGGCGGAATTCGGCGCACGGCGCGCACAGGGCACAAATGTCGCGGTCTGCGGCGCACGCGCGGCGTATATCGGCGGGTGCGTAGCGACCTCGGGCGTAGAAGCGGCGCGGAAATTCGGCATTCCGACCCTGCAAACGATGATTCACAGTTGGGTGCAGATGTTTGACTCGGAATACGAGGCATTTTGCGCGTATGCGCGCGCCTACCCCGATGACTGCACCTTTGTGGTGGACACTTACGACACCCTGCGCTCGGGCGTGCCGAATGCCATTCGTGCGTTTAACGATGTGCTTTTGCCGTTGGGCAAGCGTCCAAAAAGCGTGCGTATCGACTCGGGCGACATCACCTATCTTTCCAAACGGGTGCGCAAAATGCTCGATGAAGCAGGCTACCCCGACTGCGACATTATGGCGTCGAACTCCCTCGACGAGCACATCATCAGCGATATGCTCTCGCAAGGGGCAAAGGTGGACTGCTTTATTGTCGGCGAACGGCTGATTACCTCCGCCTCTACCCCGCTGTTCGGCGGCGTTTACAAACTCTGCGCCGTGGAAAAGGACGGGCGGATTATTCCGAAAATCAACCTTTCCGAGAATGTAAAGAAAATCACCATTCCCTCGTCTAAATTGGTATACCGTCTGTTTGATATGGACTCGGGTAAAGCGATTGCCGATGTGCTGACCACCGACAGCGAGGAAATCGACGACACCAAGCCCTACGAGTTGTTTGACCCCGATTTCACTTGGAAACGCAAAGAAATCGAAAACTATGTGGCGCGTCCGTTGCTTGTCAAAATTTTCGACAAGGGCGAATGTGTATATACCTCGCCCGCGCTCGACGAAATCCGCGACTACTGCGCCGAACAAATTGACTCGCTTTGGGACGAGGTCAAACGCTTTGAAAATCCGCACAAATATTATGTAGACCTTTCCGAAAAGCTGTGGGAAATCCGCAAGCTGTTAATCGAAGAATACAAAGGAGTACGCAAATGAACATTTGGCATGACATTGACCCCGCGCGCATTACGCGTTCCTCTTTTGACGCGGTCATTGAAATCAGCAAGGGCAGTAAAATGAAATACGAGCTCGACAAAGAAACGGGTATGCTCTGCCTTGACCGCGTACTGCACACCTCCACGCACTACCCCGCAAACTACGGATTTATTCCGCGCACCTACGCGCTCGACAACGACCCGTTGGATGTTTTGGTGCTGTGCTCGGAAAAAATCGAACCGATGGCGCTTGTGAAATGCTACCCCATCGGCGTCATTACGATGATGGACAACGGCGCACCCGACGATAAAATTATCGCCATTCCCAAAGGCGACCCGACCTATAACGGGTATTCGGATATCGGGCAGCTGCCGCGCCATGTATTTGATGAAATGACGCACTTTTTCACGGTCTATAAAATGCTTGAAAACAAAAAGACCGTCATTGACGAGGCAAAAGGGGTGCTGACGGCAGTCGAAATTATTGAAGACGCCATCAACCGCTATAATGAAACCTTCGGAAAATAAGAAGGCGGCAGGCTTTTAGGGGGATTTATGAACAACAAGGCAGTTAAAGTATTTTTATCGGTCATTTTGGCGCTGGTCGTGGTGATAGGCGGCGTTGCCGTCGGGTTGACGCTCAAAAACGGCAGGCAGGAAATCAAGCCCGCCGCGGCGCCCGTATTCGGAAAATCCGACAAGGACGAGGACACGCCGAGTGAAGCGCCGACAGAAGCACCGACCGAAACGAAAGCGCCCATAACGCTTCGTATGCTGTCCGTCGGGGATAATTTAATCCATGACGGCATTTATCAGCAGGCGCAGAAACGCGCGGGCGGCAACGGTTACGATTTTTCCTTTTGCTACGCGCGTGTGAAAGACACGATTGCGGCGGCGGATGTGGCGACCATCAATCAGGAAACGATTGTGGCCAAAAGTTACGAGCCGTCGGGCTATCCGCTGTTTAACAGCCCGCAGGAGTTGGGGCAGGCGGTTGTGGATACAGGCTTTGATGTGGTCAATTTGGCAAACAACCATATGCTCGACAAAACCTCGAAAGGCCTTGCGGAAGCGATTGATTTTTGGGACGCTACGGGGCTTGTGCGCACAGGCGCGTACAAGGATACACAGGATTTGGAATCTGTGGAATACATTGAGCAAAACGGCTTAAAAATCGGACTTATCGGCATTACGCAGTACACAAACGGCCTATCACTGCCGAGCGATAGTCCCTTAAAATACATACTGACAAGCGACGAGGCGACCATTGAGCGCAAAATCAAAGCGGCAAAAGCGCAATGCGATGTTGTGCTTGTCAATGTGCATTGGGGCAGTGAATACACCACCACGCCCGCGCAAGAACAGCGTAACCTCGCCAAAAAAATGGCAGATTGGGGCGCGAATGTCATCATCGGGCATCACCCGCATGTGTTACAGCCCGTGGAATGGATAGAGAACAGCGACGGCACACGCACGCTGGTTGCCTATTCACTCGGGAATTTCATTTCTCAGCAAAACACCGCCGCGCGTGTGATAGGCGGTATGCTCCATTATGATATTACCAAAGATTTCGAGACAGACAAAGTCACCGTCAACAATGTGCGGTTTGAAACGATTGTCACGCACTATGTTTCGGGAAGTCACGATGTGCAGATTTATCCGCTGTCGCAGTATTCCGACGCGCTCGCCAAAAAGCAAGCCGCGCGGATTAAGCAGTCGGATTTCAGCATTGCCTATATTGAAAATTTTGTAAAAGAAGTCATTCCCGAAGAATTTTTATCGGCATAAATCCATAAAAATTTTATAAAACTTTTCGCGCCTGCCCATACTATGGGTAGGCGCTTTTTCTTTGCATACAGACATTTTTTCGTGCGGTACATAACAAGTAAAGGAAGATGTCTGTGCAATACAACAAGGTGGAAATCTGCGGGGTCAACACATCCAAATTGCAGGTGCTCAAAGAGTCGGAAAAAATCGAACTGCTCAAAAAAATGCACGACGGCGACCGTTCGGCGCGCGAAAAACTCATCAACGGCAATTTACGGCTGGTGCTGTCGGTCATTCAGCGGTTTCAGAACCGCGGCGAGCACCCCGACGATTTGTTTCAGGTGGGCGTTATCGGGCTGATGAAAGCCATAGACAATTTCGATATTTCCCAAAATGTCCGTTTTTCAACCTATGCCGTGCCAATGATTATCGGCGAGGTGCGCCGCTATTTGCGCGATAACAACGCCTTACGCGTCAGCCGTTCCATGCGCGACACCGCCTACCACGCTATGCAGGCAAAGGAAAAACTGCAAACGAAGCTCAACCGCGACCCGACGATTGAGGAAATCGCCAAAGAGCTCGACCGCCCCGTTTGTGATGTGGTGATTGCCTTAGAGGCGATTGTAGAGCCGGTTTCGCTGTATGAGCCCGTGTATGCCGACGGCGGCGAGCCGATTTATGTGATGGACCAGGTCGGCTCTCCCGAAACCGACAGCGATTGGCTGGACGAAATCGTGATGAAAGAAACGATTAAAGCCCTTTCCCCGCGCGAAAAGAAAATTTTGTCCCTGCGGTTTATGCAGGGCAAAACGCAAACCGAGGTTGCCGACGAAATCGGCATTTCGCAAGCACAGGTCAGCCGCCTCGAAAAAGGCGCATTAAAACGCATTAAAGGGCAATAAAAAAGCAGTATCTTGCGGATACTGCAATCAGATTGCGCTTGACAGTATGATACGCTTATGGTAGAATAAAAGCAGATAAGGAGCTTGCCGATAGACGGTTAGCCCCCTTATTGAGAAAAGTTTATGAAATGAACCGTCCAAGTTGGCAGGCTTCGGGCGGTTATTTCTTTAGGCTCTTTGTCAAATGTTGGGGAAAACAGTAAAAACAGAAATAAGAGATGA
>JBJEPR010000060.1:0-5827 GCA_051881335.1 Candidatus Fimenecus sp.
GTCGACTGGTTTAGTCTTAATTTTTATCTTGACTTTTCATAGCTGGTCTCCTTATCAACACATTTCCGATTCACGAATGGCGGTCGGCTTTTTCACAGGCATTAGATCTTGCTTCGGTGTTTCTTTCTCAGCAAAAACCGTTTTCGGCGGCAGTAAGACAACCTCTAAAATTTCCAACACGGTTTTTACGGGAACAAACCTTACTTTCTCCGCAACCGTTTTATCAATTTTCTGTAAATCGGGCACATTTTCTTCCGGAATAAATACGGTTGAAAGCCCCGCTTTGTATGCCGCCATAGATTTTTCACGCAAGCCGCCGATCGGCAAAACTTTTCCCGTAAGTGTGACTTCGCCCGTCATTGCAACATCATTGCGAACAGGGCGATTTGCAAGCGCAGACACAAGCGCTGTGGTGACCGTAACCCCGGCCGAGGGTCCGTCTTTCGGAACAGCGCCCTCGGGAAAATGAATGTGAATATCTTTTTCTTTATAAAACTGTCCGTCTATACCAAGTACCTTGGCGTTGGCACGGATAAAACTGCAAGCGGCTTTAGCGGATTCTTTCATCACATCGCCTAATGAACCGGTTAATTCCAACTTTCCCGTACCGTCCATCACAACGGCTTCCACCGTCAGCAACTCGCCGCCGACAGAAGTCCACGCAAGCCCGTTGACAACACCGATTTGCGTTTCGTCCGAAAGCACGGTAGGCTTGTATTTGCGTGCGCCGAGGATCGCTTCCAGATCTGCGGCACGAACGGTGATTTTTTTGTCATACCCGTCGGCAATTTTCACAGCTTGCTTACGCATCACTTTTGCAATTACGCGCTCTAACTTGCGTACACCCGCCTCGCGTGTGTAGCCGTCAATGAGCAAACGCAATGCATCATCGGTAATCCGCAGTTGGGACGGCTTCAAACCGTTTTCCGCAAGCTGTTTTTTAACCAAATGCTTTTTTGCAATTTGAAATTTTTCCTCTGCCGTGTAGCTGTAAAGCTCAATAACCTCCATACGGTCTAACAGCGGCGTGGGAATTGCAGACGCATCATTTGCGGTGGTTACGAACAAAACCTTGCTCAAATCGAATGGAATTTCAATATAATGGTCACGGAAGGTATTGTTTTGTTCGGGGTCTAAGGCTTCTAAAAGTGCAGACGAGGGGTCACCTTTATAGTCACTCGCGAGCTTGTCGATTTCATCAAGCAACACAAGCGGATTCATTGTACCGGCGCGCGTAACAGCGGTAATAATACTACCCGGCATAGAGCCGATATAGGTTTTTCTGTGCCCGCGGATTTCCGCTTCATCGTGAACGCCGCCCAAGGAAACACGGGTATATGCACGGTTCATTGCCTTAGCGAGGGACTTTGCAATTGAGGTTTTCCCGACACCGGGCGGGCCTGCAAGGCAGATAATCTGCCCTTTCACATCGGGGGAAAGCTTGCGCACCGCCAAAAGCTCCAAAATACGGTCTTTGACCTCGTCCAGCCCAAAGTGGTCTTTATCTAATATTTTGCGCGCATTTTCCAAATTTAAATTTTCTTTGGAATATTGATTCCACGGCAGAGCCAAAACCGCATCTAAATACGAGCGGGAAACCGCGCTTTCGGGACTTGTCGGTTGCATACGCGCCATACGGTCGCATTCCTGCAAGAGTTTTTCTTCGCTGTCCGCTTCCAAATGCAAATCTAAAATGCGCGTACGGTACTTTTCTGCCTCGGATAGCGCAGATTCTCCTTCGCCAAGTTCTTCCGAAATCGCTTTTAACTGTTCACGCAAATAGTATTCCCGTTGATTATCATCCATTTGCGCCTGCACACGGTCTTCAATGGTTTCCATCGCATCAAGCAATTCAATCTCGCGTGCAAGTACCACGCATAGTTTTTCGAGGCGTTTCATTGCGCTGAGTTCTTCCAGCACAAACTGCTTAGAGGTATACTCCAAAGGCAAATTTCCGGCAATATAGTCCGCCAATTTCCCGGCAGAATGTATGGAATTTACACCCAAAACAATATCCGGAGCAATTTTTTGCTGAATGGACGCATAGGTTTCAAACAGAGATTTGGCATAGCGCATCAATGCGTCTGCCTCGGTAATAGAAGCCGTGCGACTTTCCTTCGTTGCCAATGCACGCACTGACGAAACAAAATGCGGTTTTTCCTCAACCAGTTCCAAAAGCTGTGCACGGTACTTTCCTTCCACAACAACGCGGTAATACTCACCCGAGGGTAAGCGTACCAACTGCTTGATTTCACAGACCACACCGATGTCAAAGAGAGACTGTCTGCCGCTGACCTCTTCGGACATATCAATCTGTGCAATCAAAAATATGTCTTGCTTGTTAAGCATTGCATTTTTTACGGCGGAAATAGATTTTTTTCTGCCGATGTCAAAATGCAAGGTCATATCCGGAAAAACAACCAAACCGCGCAAAGCGACAGTCGGCAAAATAAAATCATCCTTTACCAAGGGATTCATTATGTATCAACTCCAAAAAGAATAAGACAAAATATTTTAGCTTCAATTATATATTATTTTTGTGTGTTCTGCAACCGTTATAATCGAAAAGATTTGCTGTTTTTCGGCAAATTCTTTGTTATGTTTGTTAAAAATATGAACAATTTTGAAAAAAATATAAAAATAGCTTAAAAAAGATTGTTAAATTGTTGTCAATTCATTGACTTTTCTATATCCCCTTTGTTATAATGCAATCCAACGCGTAAAAAACCATATTTTGGAGGTATTTATAATGTCCAGAGTCTACAATTTTTCGGCAGGTCCTTCGATGCTGCCGGAGGAAGTCCTGAAAAAAGCGGCTGCTGAAATGCTTGATTACCAAGGCAGCGGTCAGTCCGTAATGGAAATGAGCCATCGCTCGAAAATTTATGATTCCATCATTAAAGGTGCAGAAAGCCTTTTGCGTGAGCTGATGAACATTCCCGACAATTACAAAGTGCTGTTTTTGCAGGGCGGCGCTTCCACACAGTTTGCGGCAATCCCGCTGAATTTCTTAAACGGCAGTGGCAAAGCGGACTATGTCATTACCGGTCAGTGGGCAAAAAAAGCTTTTGCCGAAGCACAGAAATACGGCGAAGTAAAAGCGGTTGCTTCTTCTGCCGATAAAACTTTTTCCTATATACCGAAGCTCAATAAAGCGGATTTCACGCCTGACGCCGACTATTTCTATATTTGTATGAACAATACCATTTACGGTACGGTATACCACGAACTGCCGGATACAGGCGATGTACCGCTGATTGCGGATATTTCCTCGTGCTTTTTGTCCGAACCGTTAGATGTTTCCAAATTCGGTATGGTGTACGGCGGCGCGCAGAAGAATGTTGCCCCCGCAGGTCTTACCATCTGCATCATTCGTGAGGATTTGCTCGGTAAAGCACGCGATATTACACCGACGATGCTCAACTATCAAATCCACGCGGATAACAATTCACTTTACAACACGCCCCCCTGCTACACCATTTATATCTGCAAATTGGTTTTGGAATGGCTCAAAGAAAACGGCGGACTGGAAGCGATGAAAGAACGCAATGTGAAAAAGGCTAAACTGCTTTACGATTTCCTTGATAACAGCAAAATGTTCCGCGGTACGGTTGTGCCGGAGGACCGTTCACTTATGAATGTGCCCTTTGTGACCGACAGCGACGAGCTCAATGCGAAATTCGTAAAAGAGGCAGAGGCGGCAGGACTCATCAACCTGAAAGGCCATCGCACCGTCGGCGGTATGCGTGCTTCCATTTACAACGCAATGCCGTATGAGGGCGTGCAAAAGCTTGTTGACTTTATGGCCGCATTTGAAAAAGCCAATTCCTAAGAAAGGTATATTTACAATGTATAAGATTTTAACACTCAATAAAATTTCCGAAACCGGTTTAAAGAATTTCCCCGACACCTACACACATTCGGGCGAAGAAGCCAATCCCGACGCTATTTTGGTGCGTTCAGCATCCATGCACGATATGGAAATTCCCGAAAATACCTTGGCAATCGCCAGAGCCGGTGCAGGCGTTAACAATATTCCGATTGACAAGTGCAGTGAACAGGGCATTGTTGTGTTTAACACACCCGGTGCAAATGCGAACGCCGTAAAAGAACTGGTGCTTTGCGCAATGCTTTTATCGTCGCGCAAAATTCCTGCCGCTATGGATTGGGCAAAAACCTTAAAGGGTAACGGTGCGGAAGTGCCGAAAATGGTCGAAAAAGGTAAATCCGCTTTTGCAGGTCCTGAAATCAAAGGCAAAACGCTCGGCGTTGTCGGCTTAGGCGCTATCGGCGTGTTGGTTGCAAACGCGGCGCTCGCGCTCGGTATGGAAGTGTACGGCTATGACCCGTTTTTGTCCGTGGATGCGGCTTGGTCGCTTTCACGCGGGGTACATCACGCGGCTTCGCTGGATGAAATCTACGCAAACAGCGATTATATTACCCTGCATGTGCCGCTGACGCCCGACACAAAAGAAATGGTTTGTGCAAAAACCATTGCCGTAATGAAAGACAATGTGCGTATTCTCAACTTTGCGCGCGGCGACTTAGTCAATACTGCTGATATTTTGGAAGCAGTCAACAACGGCAAGGTTGCGGCATATGCTACCGACTTCGGCAATGATGAACTACTCGGTGCACCCGGCGTATTGGTGCTCCCCCATCTCGGTGCATCTACGCCTGAGTCTGAGGACAACTGTGCAGTAATGGCAGTAGAAGAAATCCGTGATTACTTGGAAAACGGCAATATCACCCATTCCGTGAATATGCCTGCCGTTTCTGTGCCGAGAAGCGGACGCGCAAGAATTACCATTATTCACAAGAATGTACCGAATGTCATCAGCAAGATTACTTCAACGGTTGCCAGTGAGAACATTAACATTGACAATATGGTCAATAAATCCCGTGGTGAATATGCTTACACGATGTTGGACACCGATACCGATGTTTCCGCAGATGCGATTGCCGCGATTGAGGCGCTCGATGAAGCCATTCGCGTGCGTGTTGTTTAATTCACGGTTTATACTGAAATACAAGGAAAAGCCTGCCACACGGCAGGCTTTTTTGCTTTGCTATGCATCGGAGGCAGGAATTGAATCCGAAGCCGCCTGTTCTGACAGTGGTGATTCCGCTTTGACTTCAGTAACGGTTTTGCGCACCTCCAAACGGTCATACAGTTGCTTATACCGCACTGCCACGCGAAATCGCCTGTCACAGTGTTTACAGTAAAAAACAGCCCGAAAAGAATTGTTGCTGTATTTCCAGTTTTTCTCCCGTTTTACTTTGCCGCCGCAAATATCGCAGACACACCGAAACTGTTTTTTATCCACTAAAGGATTGTTGATATCACTGATATAATACGGCTTAAAGGCAAGGCGAGCATAAAAGTCCGCATCACAACGGCGGGTATATTTTTTTAAGGTTTCCGCGTGGAATACAGCTTTCAAGCAGGCAACCGAAAGACGGCTGTCGTCCAGCGCGCGGTGGTGCGGATAATCATCGGGATTGATTCCGAGTTTTTCCGCGGCAACCGACAACCCCAACTGTTGCCCCGAAGACGCGACATCGGTAAAACTTTGGCAATACTTTTGCAAATCGCAATAATTATGCACAAACGGCAGTTCTGTTGTATTTAAGAAGTAGTCACAATTTTTAATCAGCGTGCGAATATCCCCGTCGCCCCAAGTCAAAAATGTATTTTCTTCCGTTCCGAGCCAAGCAGTAAACAGCATAATTGCTTTTTGAAACGCAACACCGTTTGCAATATAGTCATTTGTAAGGTGCGTCAGCGTCTTGAAACGGCTTTGTAAGCGTCTGCCGATTTGCGCTT
>JBJEPR010000061.1:0-25745 GCA_051881335.1 Candidatus Fimenecus sp.
AGCAGATGGCGTCGGAGCCCGTAAATCCGCCACAAAATCACAAATTGTGAAATCGGTTTCATGCCCAACGGCAGAAATCACGGGAATTTGTGAGCGATACACGGCATATGCCAACTGTTCGTCGTTGAAAGCCCACAAATCCTCTGCGGAGCCGCCGCCGCGCCCGAGAATAATCACATCAACATTTTTTAACGCGTTGAATTTGTGTAAAGCGTCAATCAGTTGCGCAGGTGCACCGTCGCCTTGTACCAATACAGGTGCCAAAACAACTTCCGCATACGGAAAACGCCGCCCGAGAATATTTAAAATATCTTGTACTGCCGCGCCGGTTTCCGAGGTAATTACACCGATGCGTTGCGGAATCCTCGGTAGAGGTTTTTTGTGCGCTGTGTCAAATAAGCCTTCTTTTTCCAGCCGTTCTTTTAACTGTTCAAAAGCAAGATTTAACGCCCCTACCCCATCGGGCTGCATATCGTCTACAAAAACCTGATAGGAGCCGGCGGCTTCATAGAGAGAAACCCTGCCGCGAACGATTACCCGCAGTCCGTTTTCGGGACGGAATTTAACTTTCAACGCGTTTTGACGAAACATTACAGCTTTTATTTGCGCTTCTTCGTCTTTTAAAGAAAAATAAAAATGTCCTGTTTTATAATGGTCCGTAAAATTCGAAATCTCCCCGACCAAAAACACATTGTAGAGATTTTCGTCGGCGTCCATACGCGATTTTACATAGCGATTTAATTGGGAAACCGATAAAACCAAAGGTGCATTATAGTTCATACTGTAATTCCTTTTTCTTTTAAAGCGGTTAATACGGCAATGCCCGCTGCGTTGTCAGCCGAAAAAGCAGGTGCGGCAAAATACGCGCCGTATCGAGTTGCAAATTCGGTCTTTAACATTGCATTGGATGCTACACCGCCGGAAAACACCAGCGGTAAATTACCGTATTCGGCAATTACTGCCTCTGTCATACCGATAAGCGCCGCTAAAACACCGCACATACAATAGTGGGCAACATTTTCAGGACTTTCGCCGTTTTCAAACAATTTACGGCATTGATTTTCAAGACCTGAAAGACAGCAATCTGCACCTTTCATTGTCGGTTTTAAGCGATACTGTCGGTCGCTTTTATCGGCGAGTTTTTCCAGCGCCGCTCCACACGGAAACGACAGCCCCAGCATCACACCGACGCGGTCTATCAACTGCCCTGCTTTTAAATCCAAGGAACAGGCAATGCGTTCGCAAGAGAGAATATGTTCGCTGTTCGGTGTTACGAGTAAAGCTTCTGTTGTGCCACCGGAAATGTGAAAAGCAATAAATTTATCTTTTAAAAGAGACAACTGACCGGCGGAATACAGCGCGGCGGCAATATGCCCTTCTTGATGAGAAAAGGTATGTAGCGGTCGTTTTTGGACAGACGCGAGAGACTGCGCAACCGCCTGCCCGACCAAAAAACAGGGCATATAGGAGCCTTCTGCACGGCGTGGGAACACAGAAACACCGAATGCGTCAAAACCACCGTCGTAATCCCGCACCAAGTCCGATACTACCTGCGGTAACTGCACGGTATGGTGAAACACCGCGTCACTTTGACGCAGACCTTTTTCGCCAACTTTTACAGGTAGGAGCTTTTTTTGCTGAATTACCGTATTTGTGCTGGTATCATACAGCGTCGCCGAAGTCGTGTAATTGCTTGTATCAATCCCCAGAAACAGCATGCAAATCCCCACTCCGAATATAGGCGCCCAAAATCCCGTTGATAAAGGCGGCATCATCACTTGTTGCATATTTTTTGGCAAGCTCAACTGCCTCATTGACAGAAACACCGTAGGGTACAGAGTCTACAAACAAAATTTCGCAAATGGCCAAGCGCAAAACCGATAAAGTCACTTTGGAAAGTCTGTTTTTCTTCCAACCAATAGCATATTTTTCGATGACGGTGTCAATTTCATCTAACTTTTCATAGGTTTGTTTAAATAATGCAGTGGAAAAAGTCGACGGCTCTAAAAGCCGCGCTTCTACGGCATACCCGATAATATCATCCGGGTCCGTGTCCATATTAAAGGCCTGTTCAAAAACAAGCAAAAACGCTTGTTCTCTTTCTTCGGTTCTTGTCATTTGTTGTCCTCCATAAAAGCCAAATAAGCCCTCCGCAAAAAAACGGAGAGCCTGTGAATTTAGGAATCTGCCTTCACTTCATTAGGTGCGTCAAAATCAATGCCTTGCACAGCAACATTTACTTTGGTTACGACCTTACCGGTCATACTTTGTACGGCATTTTTGATACTTCGCTGAATTGCCATACTGACCGTTTGCAGGTTGACACCGTTTTTCACGCGAATACCGATTTGTATTTTTACATCATTGTCCTGCGAGTAAACCTTAACTGCTTTGGCAATATCCGGCGAACCAGCAGGACGGTTCACGGTTTTTACAGCAAATCCGCTGACACCTTCAATATCTTTTGCGGCATTTGCGGCGATGGAAGCAATCACATCGTTGGAAATGAAAATTCCGCCGTTCTCGGCAGTTCTCTCGTTTGTATGCATAGGGAAAACCTACCTTTCTCTTCCCTATTATACCACAAACTTAAAAATACACAACTATTTTACTTCAACTAAAGTAATTTTTTCTGCGGAAATTTCTGTCTTATTCACAATAATTTCTTTAATTTGTATGGCAAGCTGGTCGTTTAAAGTGCCTTTCTCCAATACCACTTCTGCGGTATCTCCCAGTGTTACCAAGCATTTACCGCCGCTTTTTGCCGTGATTAGGTTTTCGATGTCCGCTTCCAGTTTAATGCTTTCCGACAGTTTCTCCAAATCCTCTCTTGCTTCTTTTTTGCTTCCCTCATCAGCGTCACTGCTGTCAATCACAGCTTGCAGTGCGGATTGTGCGTCGGCATGTGCTTGTGTGCGTTTGAGCGTGGCCGCATCAAAATATGAACTGCTTTCTGCATTGACATATTGTGCTTCACCGAGGTTTTCCGCTTCCGTTGTTGCGGTTTGCGGCCCATTGTCGATTTCGGTTACGGGTTTTGTGTAATACCAATTTACATAAACCGCCGCCGCAAGGGCGATGAGTAATCCGAAAAACAAAACTTGTTTTTTAGCAAAAATTTTTGACATATTTATTCCTCCGTTTGCTTCATTTTTAACACACTAACGCGGTTTGCACCGATACCGAGCGCGGCAGAAACCGCATCAGTAATTTGATTTGCCACCGTTGGGTTATCCCCACCGTCACAGACAATGATAACGCCTTTCACCTTTGGTGCATTGGTCTTTAACAATATGCCGTCGTCGCCTGTACCGTTGTCAATCAAAACATACTTTTCATCCGTACTTTTTTGCTGTGTATCCGCGCCTGTTTTCGTGTCCGTCTTTTCATCGGCGGCATACACCTTTTCATCCGAGCTTTCCAAGGTCATCATAACCTGTACGCGTCCCGCGCCTTCTACTTGAGAAATAATTTTTTCCAATTTTTCTTCAGTCGTATCACAATAGTCCGAAGCGGAAACTTCTGCGGTTTGTGCTTGTGCATCCTGTTTCGACGGGAAGGAAATAAACTCAGAAAGGCAAATCAGCAACACGCCGACAGCACCTAAAACAGCTAACAGCCGCACGCGCTTTTCGGATTTAAATAATTCCTGTATTCGTTTCAGCTTTTCCATTGCTATTCTCCTTGCACAGTGACGATTTCCGGCGGAATTTCCAAATTGTCATTCAAAACCTGCAACAATACCTCTGTATCAGTGCTATTTGAAACCGTGATTTCCACATTTTGCAGAAGAATTGTGTTATCGTCGCTGAATTGCACATCGGCACGGATGGATTGCGTCTGAATTCCTGCGTTGGTTAGCGTACTTTGAATGTACCTTTCCACAGCGTTTTGATAAACATCACTTTTGGTGAAGGTATCTAAATCATACGCAAGACTGTCCGACAAAATGCGGCTTTCGGTGTTTTTCGACTGTAAAAACGGGGAAACAAGCAAAAACAACAGTAAAATAGCCAATCCTGTTTCGCCTGCTTTTTTTATATTGCCGCTTGGAAAAAGCATTCCGAACAATGCGGCAACCGTCATTCCTATGCCGACTGCACAAACAGCGGCTTGTATCTTTTCCATTTATGTACCTCGAAACTGCAAAATAATTCCGGTGGAGATAATGAATACATATGCTGTAAAAATCAAAAAAACATTGGCAACAGAGAGAACCCCGCTGATTCCATGCAGAACGCTTTTGATACGGATTTGACCCAGTGCTTCTGCTACGGCACTGCCGAGAGACAGCGCGAAATACCATAAAAGCAGTTGTATTACGGACGGTAAAACCGTGCAAGCAATCGCGAAAATCCCGAATACGCCAACTGTATTTTTAATAAGACCTGCACTTGCCAAAACCGAAGTCACGCCCTCGCTCAATGCACCGCCGACAATCGGGACTGTACTGCCCACCAACATTTTGACGCCTTTTACTGTAACGCTGTCCCCGCTCGTTGCCAAAGCACCTTTGACTGTCAGTAATCCTGAAAAAAGTGTAGCCGCAAAACCGAATACGATATAAATCCCTTTTTTCATACACTGTGCAATCGGCTGTAAGGTATATTTTTCCTGCAAAGCGGAAAAAATACTGAAACACATATAAACCAGCAACAGCGGTTGAAAGTAATTTACACCGGCTTGCGTGTATAAATTGGATACACCAACCATCAAAGAACTGTATGCCGCTGAAGTCAACGGCTTTCCGCTCATAGCAATGATGCCGGCAAAGCCGGGAATATAGACCAGCATAAAGTCACTGCAAAGCTGTACTGCGGAAAATGCCGTTTCCAAAACTTCTGTTAAGGATTTTGCCAGTATACAGGTCACTATTAACACAGAACACATATCAAATGCCACTTGTATTTTGCTGTCCTGTGCAAAAAAAGTGGATGCCAATGCGCCGAGAATAGATACAGCGCACAGCAAAACGGCGGCGCGTATAGGTGCGCGGTAGCTACCTTTAAAAATGCCGAGCAACGCGTCAATCACCTTGCGTGCCGACAAAGATAAAACACTGTCCATACTGAAATCCGAAAGCCCAAGCTCAGAAAGCATTTCACGCGCTTCTGAATTCAGCTCCCCGTAGATTTCCTCTGCGATGGCTTCAATATTTTCCGTATTTTGTGTGTCTCCTTCTTCGGCAAAAGACGGAATACAGAATGTGAACAAAAACAGCAAAATCAGAAAAATACAGACACTGTATCGTTTTATTTGTCTCTTCATTGTAACCATCCCAAGCAGATTGTTACCAGTTCCTTCGCTACCGGTAATGCAACGAGCAGTATTGAACATTTTGCGGCAGTTTCCACTGTACTTGCAAGTGCGCTTTCGCCGCAATCTTTGCAAATGTTTTCTGCAATTTGTGCGGTAATGCAAAGGCCGAGCATTTTCAGCATAACGGTAAAATACGACGAATTGATGTTTGCGAGCGCAAAAATTTCCGAAAAACTGTCTGCACATCTTTGTAAGATACCGAATACCAACAGCAGAATTGCCGTTAGAACTGCAATTTTCAGCAAAACGGAAAATTCCGGTCGTACTTGTTTCACAAATGTCAGTAAAACAGCGGCAATACACACAAGAAAAAGTATTTTCAACATAATTACAGGTCAAATATGGAAGAAATCATTTCATACAGCATTTCGGTTTGCGGTAAAATCATTGCAACAACTGCAATAATGCCGGTAAGAACTGTCAGCATAGCGTATTCATCGCGACCGGATTTTGACAACACCTGGTTCAATACGGCAACAATAATGCCGATTGCGGCAATTTTAAATATCAGCGTCAGTTCCATATTGCCTCCGCTACAAAAGTAAAATGGTAAAAAATAACCCGCCGAGTGTACCAAGGGATAAATAAAGTCTCGACGCATTTTTTTCGTTTTTCTTTAATTCTGTGACGAATTCGGTCAGTCTTGTAATATAGTAGGTACAATTTGCAATTTGACCGTCTTTGTCCGTTGTGCCGAAGCCTTCGCCGAAAGCACAAAGTAAATCTACGTCGGTTGCTTGTAAAGCGGATTGTTCTGTGTATTTTGCAAGTGCTTGTTTCCAAGCCGATGTAAAAGGGTGTCCATCCGCAAATATATCATTCAGAAAAAATACAAAGGAAAAATCCGTAAACTCCGCAGTTTGACACAAATATCTGAGAAGTGCATCGGTCGGTTGCATCGTGTAAGCAATCTGCGTTTTTATAACGGTAAACAAACGAATGAAAGCATCAAGTTCACGAATGCGTTTATGCACTTGTTCGCACATCATAAATCCTGTTACAAGGCAAACTGTCGCAACCAACAGGATGCCCGCTGTTTTGAGCATCGCTCTCACCCACCCTGTAAACACTTTGAATTTTACCGAGATTTTTACCTGTTCCAAGCAGGAGTACTGTGTCGATGCCACCCGGCAAAAACAACGGTTTTAAGGTCACACGGCGTTGCAACTGCTCTATACTTTCGGTATGCGCCGTCACTACAAAATGTACCCCGCAACGCATACCGTCTGCAATGGCGAGCACATCCTTTTCAGCTCCGATTTCATCACAAAAAATCAACTCCGGTGACAGAACACGCACAGCGATTGAAATGCCGTCCGCTTTTTGATAGCCTGAAAGAATATCGGCCAGACAAGGTGCATCTGCATAACGGTTATTCGGGAAAATTTCCATTCTTTCATCAACGACAGCGCAGGTATATAATTTGTTATTTCGCCCGACGGAAAGCTGTTGTGCCAGTGCTCGCAATACCGTAGTCTTTCCGCACCCGGGTGGGCCGGCCAGTAAAATATTCTGTAAACCGGTTTGAAAGCATATATGTAACACTTCATCTGCGGCAGTTTCGATTGCTTTTGCAATACGGATATTTAAGGAAGTGATCGCTCGTATACCGTTCAGTGTACTGCGCTCGGTAACCGCTGTGCCGCAAAGTCCGATGCGGTGCCCGCCCGGCAGAGATATATATCCGTTGGTTAAATCCTGTTGGTGGCTGTGTACGGAATATCCGCATGCTTTTGCAACAATATCCTCAATTTCTGCGCCAAACACGGTAAAAAGGCTGTTCCGATGCAGTGCAGTTATTTTCCCGTTTTCTGTCAAAAACAGTTTTTCTTGTGCTGTGACGAGAACCAGTGGTAAATCTGCGCGCAAACGCAGTTCTGTGATTTGCGATAGTTGTTCTGCGGGCAGTTTTTCCAAAACGCAAACCAAACGCATCGGAAGATACGGAAAAACGCCCTCTATTCCGCATAATGCTTTTTCCGGCATCCTTTTTTCACCTCAGTGCAATATATGGTTACTTGTCCTGAAATAGAACAACTATTTCTTGAAACCACCGTAATACTGTGTTATACTAAATAAAAATTTGATTTGGTTTTTGCAAAGGAATATGGAATATGGGAAAAACGCTGAAGAAACCGAAAACTGCATTTTTTAAGGACAACCGTTTTGTTTTTCTGTCCGGCATTTGTGCTTTTGTCATAATGATGCTGGTCTATTATTGCTATGATTTAATTCCGTTTGGGGATATGACCATTTTGCGTATGGATTTGTACCATCAGTACGGTCCGCTGTTTGCTGAACTGTATGACCGCATTACTTCGGGTGGCTCACTTCTCTACTCCTGGGAATCCGGATTGGGCAGCAGCTTTCTCGGTAACTTTTTAAACTATCTTTCAAGTCCCGTCACGCTGATTATATTATTCTTTGGTCACGAGAACATCCCTGAAGCGATTGCAACGATGATTTTAATCAAAGCGGTGCTCTCAGCTTGCGCATTTACCTATTATTTGAAAGCTTCAATGCGCCAACACAGTGCGGCGACGGCGGCTTTCGGTGTTCTGTATGCTTTCTGCGGCTATTTTGTAGCGTATTATTGGAATGTGATGTGGCTTGATGCGATGTACCTGTTCCCGTTTGTGATTTTGGGGATTGAGCGCATCATTCGTGCAGGGAAGCCGACAACCTATTGCATTTCACTGGTATTGTGCTTCATTTCCAATTACTATATGGCATATATGGTCTGTATCTTTTCGGTTTTGTACTTTTTGACTTATTATTTTGCCAATTATCCATTAACGCAAAAGTTTCACGAATTTCCTGCCGATGTGCCAAAAAAACCTTCTGTTGTGAAACGGCTTCGCAATTCCGTTTTCTTTTGCAGCGGTTGGAAATTTGCATTTTATTCCGTGGTTGCCGTCGGTTTGGTCGCTGTACTTCTGTTGCCGCTGATTGAGGTGCTGAGCAACAGCTCTGCTACAAGCGGTACAGCACCCACCACTTATAAAAAATACTTTGCTGTTTTTGATTTTCTTGCCAATCATTTGGCGGCAAATGAGCCGACCATTCGCAGCAGCGGCACTGATGTTCTGCCGAATGTTTACTGCGGTGTGCTTACACTCATTCTGGTCCCGCTGTTCCTATTTTGCAAAAAAATACCTGTTCGCGAAAAGGTTTCCTATGTTTGCTTGCTGGCGGTATTGTATTTCAGCTTTAATATCAATTATCTAAACTTTTTCTGGCACGGGTTCCATTTTCCGAATGACCTGCCGTACCGGTTTTCCTTTATGTATAGTTTTATTCTATTGCAAATGGCCTATAAGGCTTTTGTGCATATTCGGGAATTCTCAGGAAATCAAATTTTGGCAACCGGTATCGGTCTTGTTGGCTTTATTGTATTGGTCGAAAAAATTACTTCTAAAAATATTGATGATATTTCGTTGCTCGTCAGCCTTGTGTTTGCGGTTCTCTATGTCGGAGTTCTGTATTTGTTCCGCAACAAAAAATTTATGTCCTCGGTTATCTCTATTTTATTGCTGTGCAGTGTTGTGTCGGAAATAGCACTCGCCAATACCGATCACTATACTGCCAACCAATCGAAAGAAAGCTACACCTCGGATTATACGGATTTCCGTGAAATAAAGGCAAAATTAGACGAATATGATGGTTCTTTTTATCGCATGGAGCTGACTGACTTGCGTACGAGAATGGATCCGTGCTGGTACAATTACAACGGCGTTTCTGTTTTCTCCTCAATGGCATATGAAAAGGTTGCAAATATCCAACAAGATGTCGGTATGTTCGGAAATTATATCAACAGCTACACTTACCGTCTGCAAACGCCGGTTTATAATGCGATGTTTGGCTTAAAATATATTGTTGACAATGACGATACCGATATGAATCCCCTGCTTTATAAAGAATTGTTCTCAAACGGGGAATTTACCGCATATGAAAATCTGTACAATTTGCCGATTGCATTTGCTTGCAATGCCGATGTTGCGGACTGGTCCTCAAAAGAAGCGGACAACCCGTTTTTGGCGCAACAGCAATGGTTTTATTATGCAACGGGTGTAGACAATGTGTTCCGTAAATTGTCTGTGGATTATATTGATTACAACAATGTTATGGAGTTTTTGGAAGCTGATGTGGAATCGGGAAATATCAGTTTTGTCAAAGAAGACGCTACAGCGAGCGCAAGTTTCACTTTAGAAATTACACCGGAACGCACGGAAAATGTGTATATTTATGTAAAATCGAATAAAACCGATTCCGGAACGGTCTCTGCAAACCTGTTTTCAAAAACCTTCAATACTTCAGAAGGGTATGTTTTGGATTTGGGTATACGGCAGGCAGGCGAAACCATTTTTGTGGATATTCCGATTAAAAACGGTGAAACCAGCGGTACTGTGGAATTCTATGCGTATTCTTTAGACACTACGGCATTTAAGAAAGGGTATGCAACCCTTGCCGACGACGGCCAGCTTTCGATTTCCTCCTATTCGGATACAGAGATTGTCGGTTCCATTACCGCCGCAGAAAATGAAATTGTATACACATCTATTCCGTATGATACAAACTGGTATGTTTATGTAGACGGCAAGCGTGTATACAGTGCAGATATCCTTTCTGTATCAGACGGGCTTTTGGCGTTCCGTGTCGGTGCGGGAACGCATACAGTCACACTGCGCTACGCGTCCAGCGGATTGCAGGTCGGCAGTATCATCACCTGCATTTTCATTGTGCTGACCACCTTTTTAATTATCTGCCGCCGTCGAGAATGGCTGTTTTATAAGCCGAATATAACAGGAAAATGGTCAAAGTCGGCGCCGGATGACGAGCAGATTTTAGATGAGTCCGCCACAGAACAAAGCGATATTGCCGAATTTTTGGATTTGGATATTATCGTAGAAGATACGCGCAAATCTGACCGTACAAAAGATGTTTCATCGGACGAGAAGCAAAACGAATAATTCCAAAACAGAAGCCCCATGCACAAGTTTGATGAACTGTGCACGGGGCTTGATTTTCTTTTACAGATTTATTTCTGCAAGGCAATATCGGTTACTTTTCGAAACCTTGCTGTAATATCCTTTGGCCGTGTCACCGCCGAACCGATAACAACAGCGTACGGGTTTGCTTCCCAAACCTTTTGGAGTTGGTTAACTTCCCAAATACCGCCTTCGGCAATAATTTTCGCATGTAAGTTTTTCACCATATCCGCAATAAAGCCGTAATCCGGAATAGAAAAACCTTTTGTACTTTCAGTGTAGCTTCGCATTGTGCAACCAATGTAGTCAAATCCGAGTGAATCGGCATATTTTGCTTCATCCATATCGGAAATATCCGCCATAATCTCCACAGACGGCTTATGTTCACGGATATAGCAAACCAAATCCTCTATTTTTTCACCGTTCGGACGCGGTCGAAGCGTAGCATCAAGCGCAACCACTTCGGTTTCGGTTTCCTCTAACAGCGCTTTCACTTCCGTTAAAGTCGGTGTAATATAAACGCCGCTGTCGGGATACACAGCTTTAATAATCCCGATGGTGGGAAGCCCGGTTTCCGCTTTAATACTGTTAATGTCGGAAACATAGTTGCAACGAATAGCATCTGCACCGCCCTCTTTTGCGGCTTTTGCCATTAAATGCATAATGTTATAGCCATACAGCGGCTCGCCTTTCACGGCTTGACAGCTGATGATTAGACTGTTTTCTTTGATATGTGCCACTTTTGTTTCCCTCTTTTACAGCATTTCGGCGATTTCTTTCGCTTTTGCTTTGCCCACATCTGAAAGGGGTAAAAACGGTTTACGGCATTCCCCGACAGGTAGTCCGAGATTCTTGAGAATTTCCTTTTCCATTTGGAAAACACCGAACGGAATCATAGCCAAAATAATACGGTTTGCTTTTTCTTGCGCCTTTTGTGCGGCGGTAATATCCCCTTTGTTAAAGCTGTTGTAAATCTCTAAAATGATATGCGGCATAAAATTGTATGTACTGCCGATACCACCGTCCGCGCCCATAGAAAGCCCTGCGACCAACATTTCGTCAAATCCGTTGAACACAAATAAGTCACGCTCTAAATGCTTAAACTGTTCAAGCTCAAACAGATTTTGCGAGGTGTGTTTAATGCCGAGCAGTTTTTCGTCCTGAATAAATGCATTTACCACATCCAGCATCCCGTTGAAGCCGCCCGCATTCGGAAAATTATACATCAGCATCGGCAACGAAGTCGCATGCATAATGTCACTGTAATAGGTTTTGATGGCTTCTAACGGAAAAGAATAGTAAAACGGTGCAACCGCGCTGACTGCATCAAATCCACTGTGTTCGGCAACCTTCGCCATGCGAATAGCACTGTCTGTGGAAATAGCACCGACATGGGCAAACAAATTGCATTTTCCGCTTAAGTGCTTACCAACTACGCGAAAGATTTCCATTCGCTCTTCCTCTGTCAGCAAAAAGCCCTCGCCGGTACTGCCGCCGACATAAAGCCCTGTAAGTCCTGCATCAACGCAATGGTCTGCAAGCGCTTTTAATGCTTCATAATCCACACTGCCGTCCGCCGAAAACGGTGTCATCAGTGCGGCGTATACGCCCTGAAACTTTTTCATATTGTTTTCTCCGTTTCTTCAACTTTGGCTGCCGCCAGCTTTGCACCGACGCCTGCTAAAAATTTGTCGTTGTCTAAAACCAACTTTTCAAAAGCATAATTTGCAACTTTTTTGTAATCCATTAAGGCGCTGACATTTCTAACACCGTATTTCTTTTGCATATGCTTAGCACTCGCGGCAACGATTGCAACCGTCGCCGTGGCACAAACCGCACCGAAAAAATCTGACCATTTTTGTTTACACATTTGTTTTTTCCTCCTGTAACAGCGGAATTAGGCTGCCAATATCCGTTAAAGGCGTTTTTCCCGCACAAATCGGGGAAATACCATAGTTTTTTAAAAACGCTTGTATTGCGTCCGCATTGCGATGAGAACGCATATCCCCTAAAAAGAGCATTTCAGATTTGGAAATCATCGTACAACAGCCGCCGATAAATCCGTATTGAAATCCGTGTAGCAGTATGTCGCCTTTTTCCAGTAAAAGCACATCAAAATCGTTTTTCAGCAGAATTTCAGCGATACTTTTGTCATCGGTCATCACTGCATTTTCCCGTATCGGCGCAACGGAGCACTTTGTATATCCCTGTCTACAGTTGAGTATAACACAGTTTTCTGCGATTGCATATTGCAATATGGATGAAGCCACTGTTTTTTTGTTACAAAGCAAAAACTTTGCACCGAGCTGTAAGGCGTTATACGGCACATCCTGCGGATAGCCGCTTTGGACTTTTTGATTTCCGTATGATGTGCAACAGCCGAAGGCTTGCAGGTTTGAATACAATTCTGTTTGGGAGTTGTCTAAAAAGAACTGCCTATTTTTCAACGGACAAACGGCTAAATCCGTATGTGCGTAAAGAGCTTTCGGTAAAGCGGCAATTGGTGCGGTATACAGTACAGACAGACCCAAGGCGTCCAACGCAGAGGAAAAGCCTCTGACGCCCTCGCCTGCTACCAAAACTTTGACTTGTCCCGTCGGTAAATATGGTGTCAATATAGGGGTAAGCATTAAATGATTGCCTCAAAGGCTTGTCGGATATTGCTGACACCGACAACTTCAATATTCGCTTTCAAATTCGATTTGATTTTCATTAAATTATACCGCGGTACGACACATTTTTTAAAGCCTAACTTTTCCGCTTCCCGAATACGCTGCTCGCACGCACTGACGGCGCGAATTTCGCCGCCCAAACCGATTTCCCCGAATGCAAGCACATCTTCGGGCACAGGTACATCTTTTAGTCCCGAAACAATGGCAAGCGCCACAGATAAATCACAGGCAGGCTCGTCGATTTTCAATCCTCCGACAATATTCACATAGCAGTCCATATTGCCGACAAAGTAGCCGGCTCGTTTTTCAAGCACAGCCAACAGCATAGACATTCGACCGTAATCTACGCCTGTCGCCATACGGCGCGGTGTGCCGAAGCCTGTAGGCGTCACAAGACTTTGCACCTCGGCAAGAATCGGGCGTGTTCCCTCCATAATACAGGCCACGCAAACACCCGAAACATTTTTCGGCCTGCCGGAAAGGAGCATCATAGATGGATTTTCGACCTCGTACAGTCCTTTGTCCTCCATTTCAAATACACCGATTTCATTGGTGGAACCGTAACGGTTTTTGACAGCGCGCAGAATACGGTAAGAAAAATTACGGTCGCCCTCTAAATATAATACTGCGTCCACAATGTGTTCAAGTACTTTCGGTCCGGCAATATTGCCGTCTTTGTTGACATGACCGACAATAACAATCGGAATGTTCAGCGTTTTTGCTGTACGCATAAACAAATTGGTTGTTTCGCGCACCTGTGTAACACTGCCGAAGGACGAATTCAACTCAGGAATATTCATCGTCTGGATAGAGTCAATCATCACAATATCCGGTTTCTCCGCCGCAATGGTTTCACATATATATTGTGCATCGGTTTCACAGAGCAGGGAAAGGTTGTCCGTTGTAACACAAAGTCGGGATGCGCGCAGTTTTAGCTGATGCGCCGACTCTTCACCGGAAACATATAAAATAGACATCGTTTTGCCTAAATGCTCGCAAATCTGCAACAGTAAGGTTGATTTTCCAATGCCGGGGTCACCGCTCAAAAGGACCAAAGAACCTTTCACAAGCCCGCCGCCGAGCACGCGGTTCAGCTCACGAAGCCCCGTATCAAATCGGTGTTCGGTATCAGCAGTGATTTCATTGAGTTTTTGCACCGAGGCACGGTTTTCGTAGTTCACGGCACGCGTTTTCTTTTGGGCGCCCGTCTCGACAGCACGCACTTCCTCCTCCATCGTGTTCCATTCCTGACAGGCAGGACATTGCCCGAACCATTTGGAGGTTTCGTGCCCGCAAGCGGAGCAAACATAGACCGATTTTGATTTTAAAGCCATTTTTATTCTTCCTTATCCTACGAATTCATATATTCTAAGATACCCAATGCAATCGAAAAAGCCATTTGCTTTTGATAATTCTCGTCTTTGAGTTTGGCGGTTTCCTGTGGATTGGAAAGAAAACCGCACTCAACTAAAACAGCTGTTTTTTTTGCATAATACAGCAGATAAATGGAACTGCCCGACTTTTTAATTACGCGTTTGTTGTCGGGCTGTAAGGTACTGACCACTGTTTTCTGTATACAGTCAGCAAGTGCGGCGCTGGAAGTGGTGTTGGGAGAATAAAATACCTGTGTACCCCATTGCGTACTGCTTTCATACTTATTTTGGTGAATGCTGACAAACACAGCGTTTTCAGTCTCTTCCATAATTTTCATACGGTTATGGATATCTGAAACTTTTCGTTCGCGTGTGGTGTCTGCTTCCGCGCTGTGAATAGAATCCTCCGTTGTGCGTGTCATCACCGTTTCTATACCAAACACCTGCAGCTGTGCTTCTAAATACTGAGCAATTTGCAAATTGAGCAGCTGTTCAACCGTGCCGTCGGCAGCAACTGCCCCGCCATCCTCGCCGCCGTGTCCTGCGTCAATAATCACAACGGTTTCTTTTGTCTGCACCGGCGCATTGGCTGTTTGTGCACTGCGATAGACATATGTATAAAAAAGCAGGCAGAAAGCAAGAATAAAACCTGCCGCACCAAGCTTGAACAACTGTATTTTGTGCATTTTACCACCCCATAGTATATATGAGACGGTAACTTTAAATATTATAAAGCATTTCAGACGGTTTGGCAAGAAAAAAGCACATCGAGAAACCGATGTGCTTTAAATCATTTTGAATAAAGTCTGTATGCCTTATTTCAGCATACTTGCGATTTCAGCTGCGAAATCGTCTTCTTTCTTCTCAATGCCTTCGCCTTTTTCAAAACGGACAAAACTTGCGACCTTGATTTCAACGCCGAATTCTTTTGCAACGGACTGAACATAACCTGCAACCGTACCGTCAAAAAGGTCAGAACGGACAAATGTCTGTTCCATAAGACAAATTTCTTTAATTTGTTTGGAAAGACGGCCCTGAACAAGACCGACAAAGATTTTATTTTCAGAAATTTCAGCCTTATGAGAAATTGCGATTTCTGCAAGTGTTGCATAAGCCTCTTTTGAAATAAAGTTTACAAAATTCTTTCTCTGTTTTTGGTCGAGACCCTCATAAACAGCGGTATCTTCAGCACTCCATTTACCTGATTTCGCCTCGTCAATAAGGCTGTTCAGAATCGGAACCGGAAGAGAGTCGGGTTTATTCAATGCACTGTCGATTGTGATGGACTTCATCTTCGCAAGTTCGTCAGCAGAAATTGCATCTTGAGACAAATATTCAGGGTTCATAGCGGCAATCTGCATTGCAATATTTTTACCCATAGCCGAAAACTCGGATTTTGCGGCAGTCGCATCATCCGTATCAAAACTAACCATAACGCCAACTGTTCCGCCAGCGTGGATATAAGTTGCAACATGGCCTTCTGCAAGCGCAAATCTGCGGATTTTCATATTTTCACGAAGCGCAAGGAAAACTTCCTGTACTTCTTCTTCGACGGTTTTGTCAGAGTCAACTGCTTTCACTTTCAACAACGCATCCACATCAGCGGGTTTTGCCGCAACAACGGTTTTTGCAACTTTGTTTGCAAGTGTAACAAACGGCTCGCCTTTTGCAACAAAATCGGTTTCACAGTTAATTTCCACCAAAGCGCCGCAAGTTGCGTCACTGTAAGCGGCAACAACGCCTTCTGCCGCAACTCTGCTGGCTTTCTTTGCAGCAGAAGCCAAACCTTTTTCTCTCAAAATATCAATAGCCTTGTCCATATCGCCATCGGATTCCACAAGTGCCTTTTTGCAGTCCATCATACCGACGCCGGTTTTTTCACGCAACGCCTGAACATCTTTTGCAGTAAATGCCATAAAAAATTCCTCCTAATCTGTTTTGAAAGTATGCCCGCACCGATAAAAGCGCGGGCATATGGTAGTTTATATTATTCAGCAACGGCTTCCTCAGCGGGAGCTTCTTCCTCGACGGCCGCTGCACCCTGCATACCCTGTCTGCCTTCGATAACAGCGTCTGCCATCGCACCTGCAATCAGTTTGACTGCGCGAATAGCGTCATCGTTACCGGGGATAACATAGTCAATTTCGTCGGGGTCGCAGTTGGTGTCCACAATCGCGATAATCGGAATACCGAGTTTCTTTGCCTCTGCAACAGCGATTCTCTCTTTGCGCGGGTCAACAATGAACATCGCAGCGGGCTGCTTTTTCATTTCCGTGATGCCGCCCATGAATTTTTCAAGCTTTTCAATCTCGAGTTCCAGTTTCGCGGCTTCTTTCTTCGGTAAAATGTCAAAAGTGCCGTCGGCTTTCATCGCCTGAAGCTGACCGAGTCTCTTAATTCTTCTTTTAATGGTGCTGAAGTTGGTAAGCATACCGCCGAGCCAACGCGCGTTGACATACGGCATACCGCAACGCTGTGCTTCTTCCTTAATGGAGTCCTGCGCCTGCTTTTTGGTACCGACGAACAGGATTTCCTCGCCTTCTGCAGCGATATCGCGCACAAACATATAAGCCTCTTCCAGCTTTTTCACGGTTTTCTGCAAATCAATGATGTAGATACCGTTTCTTTCTGTGAAGATGTACTCCGCCATTTTGGGATTCCATCTTCTGGTCTGGTGACCGAAGTGCACGCCTGCTTCGAGCAGTTGTTTCATAGATACGACTGACATAAAAATTCCTCCTTATTTTTGCCGCCGCACAGCTCTTCTTACCGGCAAGACATAAAAATGCAATTTTGCCGAAATCCCCGTGCGTGTGAATTGCGATAGCATTATACCATCCGTCAAACAATATTGCAAGTATTTTTTCTCAATCTGAGAAAATATTTTTTTGAAGTTGAAACAGTTTTGCTTTGCGCGCAGCGGTTTTGGCTTCATCTGCACGGTATTTTCCGTCCGCACCGACAAACACTACGCTCCCCTCTTGAACAGGAGAGATAAAATCCTCAAGCGGTACTTGTAGAAATGTTTTCTTTTCGCTTTCTAAAATGACCAAATCATTTTCAATACGGTCTACAATAAAAGTCTTCATTTTATTTCTCCGTTTCTACGGAAATAGTACTGCCGTCCGAGGTGACAACAATATTTCCGTTTCTGTCCGTCCTTCGATAGTCGATTCCCATCTCGTCAAGACGGGCTAAAATCTTTTCGCTCGGATGATTATACGAATTGTTTTCCCCACAGGAAATAATTGCGAGCTTCGGTTGCACCGCCGTTAAATATCCTGCTGTCGAGGAAGTGTTACTGCCGTGATGCCCGAGTTTGATTACATCTGCCGAAACAGCAAAACCGGCATCTAAAATATCCTGCTCCGATTTCTTTTCAGCGTCCCCTTGGAACAAAAAGGCGGTGTTTCCGTAAGTAAACCTGACAACAACAGAAGAGTTGTTCAATTCCGTATAGTCTTTATTCGGCGCAAGCACCGTAAAACTGCATCCGGAGAGCGTATAGCTGTTCCCCGGCTTTGCAGCAATGACATTTGCACCGCTGTCTGCCAATGCATACAGTAAATCCTCATAGGTTTTCGAAGTCGGCATATTTTCCTCTGTATATTTGGGCAGAATGACATTCTTGACAGTGTAATTTTTAAGGATTTCATCTGCACTGCCGATATGGTCGGCGTGCGCGTGCGTCAAAATAAAATATGAAATTTCCGTCACATTTTGCGACTCTAAATAGGTGCGGATGGTATCGTAACTGTCTACTTCACCCGCGTCGATTAAAACGGTATCTTCTCCGCAAATAATTAAAGAACAGTCCGCTTGACCGACATCAATGAAATGTGCGGAAAAAGAGTACCCCTGTGCGTCGACCGCTTGGTTAACACCGCTTTCACGAAATAAATCGCCCCAAGAAGGCAGACCGAGTTTCGGTGCATATGTCACCAATACAGCAAGCAAAACACAAATCGCCAAAACAGCAATTTGAACAGCACGAACCTTTTTATTTTTTGCGTACGCCCGTTTTGCCATTGCGTTTTCCTCCGTTGCGGGTGTGAATCGTATTCTTGCGGGAGCGTGTATTATCTATCGTCTTTTGCGGGTACTGCGGACGGATTAAACATTTATCGGAAGTGCCGATTAAATCGGGTCTGCCTGCTTTTTTCAATGCTTCCTCAACCAAAGCACGGTTTTTAGGATTAAAATACTGCATTAGTGCTCTCTGCATCGCTTTATCGTGCGGATTTTTCGCCACATAGACGGGCTGTAAGGTATAAGGGTCTAGTTCCGTATAAAACATGGCTGTTGCTATCGTTCCGGGTGTCGGATAAAAATCCTGCACCTGTTCGGGATGTAAATGTTCGCGTTTGATAAACTCAGCCAACTCTACGGCATCCTGCAAGGTAGCGCCCGGGTGCGAGGACATCAAATACGGCACCAAATATTGCTCTTTACCGATTTTCTTTGTGTAATCAAAATATTTTTTTGAAAACTGCAAATAGGCTTCAATATGCGGTTTGCCCATTTTGTCAAGTACTGCCGCAGAGCAATGCTCAGGCGCAACTTTTAACTGCCCGCTGATGTGATGTTCGACGAGTTCACGAAAAAAAGTGTCGTTCTCATCGCACAGCATATAGTCATAGCGAATGCCGGAACGGATAAACACTTTTTTGACCTTTGGCAACGCGCGCACCGTGCGTAAAATATCCAAATATTCGCTGTGGTCGGCTTTTAATGCAGGGCAAGGCGACGGCGCCAAGCATTTTTTTCCTTTACAAAGCCCCGCTTTTTCTTGTTTTTTGCAGGCAGGATAGCGGAAATTTGCCGTCGGACCGCCAATGTCGTGAATGTAGCCTTTAAAATCCGGCATTTCGGTGATGCGCTTTGCCTCATCAACGATCGACTCTTTACTTCGTGAAGTAATATACCGACCTTGGTGAAACGCTAAGGAGCAAAAATTGCACGCACCGAAGCAACCGCGGTTTTGTGTAATAGAGAATTTCACTTCTTCAATACCCGGCACGCCGCCGTCCTTTTCATAAATCGGGTGATAAGTACGGCAGTAAGGCAATGCATAAACCGCATCCAGTTCTTCCCGTGTGAGCGGCGGCATCGGCGGATTTTGCACAAGCATTTGTTTTCCGTGCTTTTGGCGCAACTGTTTGCCGCGAATATGGTCTTGTTCGTCCTGCTCGATACGGCAGGAAATCGCATATTCGCGTTTAGATTTTAACACATTTTCATAGGACGGACATTCCGTGCAATACGGCGTTTCTTGGACAGGAACGGCGTAGCAGGTGCCGCGTATATCGTGCATATCGTGTATTGACTCGCCCGCCGCAAGCCGCGAGGCGATTTCTACCGTTGCTTTTTCCCCCATCCCGTAGGAAATCAAATCAGCGCCCGAGTCAAACAAAATGGAGGGACGAATTTTATCGTCCCAATAATCATAATGCGCATATCGGCGCAAAGATGCTTCCAATCCGCCGATAACAATCGGAATACCGCCGTAGGCTTCGCGAATTTTTTGGCAATACACAATCACCGCGCGGTCTGGGCGCAAGCCCATTTTCCCGCCCGGTGAATAGGCGTCCGTACTGCGTTTTTTCTTCGCAACCGTATAATGCGCAACCATGGAATCAATATTGCCGGAAGATACAAAAAAGCCGAGCTTCGGTTTTCCAAATCGCATAAAATCCTTTGCGGTGTCCGTTTTCGGCTGTGCCAGAACTGCCACTTTGTACCCATTTGCTTCCAATACGCGGGTAATAATTGCCGCGCCAAAGCTCGGGTGGTCAACATACGCGTCGCCGCTGACATAGACGAAATCGACGCTTTCCCAGCCGCGCGCAAGCATATCCTCTTTTGAAATCGGTAAAAACTGCATATTATTCCTCAGGTTCACTGTCCGCTGTATCTATATCACTTTCGGAGTAGTCGTGCGACGCACCGCCTTGCGCCAACGCATTCATTTCATACCACTGCTGTTTGGAAATCAATACTTTACGCGGTTTTGCGCCCTCATATGGACCGATAATGCCGCGTTCTTCCAAATTATCAATAATACGCGCCGCGCGTGCGTAGCCGAGCTTTAACTTCCGCTGTAAAAGTGTGGTCGATGCCATTTGCGCGTCTACCACCACCTCAATCGCTTTCGGAATCATCTCATCTGCTTCGCTCTCGCCTTCCTCGTCAGATGCAGTTACACCACCATTCTTTTTCTTGTCCGCGGCGGCTTGTCGCTCAATTTCCTGCATCACATCATCGTCGTACGAGGTTTGCTCTTGTCCCTTGATAAAGTCCACAACCGTTTCAACCTCTTTATCAGACAGAAAACAGCCTTGAATACGAATGGGTTTTGCAATGCCGACGGGATAGAACAACATATCGCCGTTTCCGAGCAGTTTTTCTGCACCGACGGTATCGATGATGGTTCTTGAGTCGATTTGTGAGGAAGTCTTTAAAGAAAGACGGCTCGGAATGTTCGCTTTGATAAGTCCCGTGATGACATCTACTGACGGTCGCTGTGTGGCAATGACCAAATGCATTCCGGCCGCACGCGCCATCTGCGCCAAACGGCAAATAGAGTCCTCCACCTCGTGGGGTGCCGCCATCATCAAGTCGGAAAGCTCGTCAATGAAAATCACGATTTGCGGCAGTTTTTTCTGTCCGATGCTTTCACAAATGCTGTTGTACCCGCTGATATCACGCACATTGTTGTCTGAGAACATTTTGTAGCGGGTCAGCATTTCCGTAACTGCCCAAGCCAAAGCGCCTGACGCCTTGCGCGGGTCGGAAACGACAGGCACAATCAGATGCGGTATGCCGTTATAGACCGTAAATTCAACCTGCTTCGGGTCAATCATCAACAGCTTGACTTCATCGGGCGTTGCATTGTAAAGAATGCTGACAATCATTGCATTCATACAGACCGATTTACCGGAGCCCGTTGTACCTGCTACGAGCAAATGCGGCATTTTAGCAAGGTCGGCATACATACAGTTGCCGGCAATATCCTTACCAAGTGCCACGAACAATTTGGATTTCGCACTTCTGTACTGCTCGGTATCTACGATTTCGCGGAAAGTAACCGTTGCACGGTTTTTATTCGGCACTTCAATGCCGACGGCCGCTTTATTCGGGATAGGCGCTTCAATACGAATACCGCCCGCCGCAAGATTTAAGGCAATATCGTCTGCCAAATTGGTAATGCGGCTGATTTTAACCCCTGCCGCCGGTTGAATTTCATAGCGCGTCACGGACGGACCGCGGCAAATATCCACAATCCGTGTTTCAACGCCGAAGCTCTTTAAAGTATCCACCAATTTGGTGGCATTCACCTTTAATTCGTCCTCATATTTTAAATTACGCGCACTTTTCGGTGCGGCAAGACAGGTAAGCGGCGGCTTTTCATACACCTTTTTCGGCGTATCTCCGTCCGTTTCCGTTTCTGTTTCACTGTCCTCGATATGCTTTGCGGCTGCTTTGAGCCCACAATTGTTTACAGTCGCATTCGCGTCTGATTTCTCATCTTTGGTGAATTTTTCTGCGGATATTGGGATAATCCCGTCCTCCGGAACTGTCGCCTTTGCCGTTTCCTCCCCTTTCATTTTGTTGATAATGTCATCTAAGAGTATCGGCTTTTGCGATACAGACTCTTCTGCGGGAGAAAGCGCATCTTCTACTACCTCTGCAGTCTCTTCTGCATCTGCCTTTTTCTTTTTCGGGAATTTTTTGATTTTCTCATTTTCCGCAATCGGCTCCGGTCCCAAATCGACATCCACATTAAATTCGCGTTCCTGCTGTTTCGTGATTTGCTCAATCTTTTCTTCCCGATACGCATTCGCTTTTTGTACGGGTTTGGCCACGCCCTTGAACAATTTGATGAGAGTTGTGCCAGTCATCAGCATCACACAAAGAAACAAAAGAATGATGACGATTGCGATTGCGGCCGCTTTACCGCTTCCGGTCGCAAGCAAAATCAACCCGCCGACAACAGCACCAACTGCACCGCTGCCGAGCATAGAACCGTCCACGCGGTATGCGTTATAAGCGTCAGCGATATCAGCGAGAAAATCAACTTCTCCGGAAAAAGAAAAAATATGTACAGCACTGCACAGTAAAACAATCAACGCCAACGCCTCAGCAACCTTAAATCCGACCTTTGTGCCTGCTTTGTCCAGCGTTGTCATAATGGCAACATACAAAAGCAACAGCGGAATAACAAACGCCGAAAATCCGAACAGACCAAAGGAAAGTGTGCGAATACCGCCCCACAGTCCGCCGCCCGGAATAAAAGTAATACACATTAAAAATGCGGCAACACAAAACAAAACGATTGCGGCCACTTGTTTTTGTGCGGCGACGTGTTCTGCCTTTTTTTCCGCCGCAGTATTGCGATTCGGCGGTCGTTTCGCTTTTGTTTGTGTGCTTTTGTTTCCTGCCATTTTTCGTTCCTCCGATTTTTCTATTTATCCTCTTTTTCGTGATTAGCAATCATTTGGTACAGACAGTCCAACGCATCGGAAAGACCACCCAAACAGTCAATCATACCGCATTCCACGGCGGCCTTGCCGTCCAAAACTGTGCCGACATCTGTTGCAAGCTCCCCGGTCGCCAACATAAATTCACGGAATTTTTCCGGCGGCATTTTTGAATTTTTAGCTACAAAATCCACAATGCGTTCCTGCATTTTTTGGAAATAGGAAAAAGTTTGCGGTACGCCCAACACCAATCCGTTCATACGCACCGGGTGTACTGTCATCGTAGCAGACGGCACAATAAAGGATTGTTTGGCCGACACGGCAAGCGGCACGCCGATAGAATGCCCGCCGCCAAGCACTAAGGAAACTGTCGGTGTTTTCATTCCGCTGATTAGTTCTGCAATCGCAAGTCCAGCTTCAATATCACCGCCGACCGTATTCAAAATTACGATTAAGCCCTCGATTTCATCGCTTTCTTCAATCGCGACTAACTGCGGAATAACATGCTCATATTTTGTCGTTTTATTTTGCGGCGGTAAAATATAGTGCCCTTCAATTTGCCCGATAATCGTCAAACAGTGTATACTGTGTCCGTCTTTCTCCACGGTAATAGAACCCGTCTCCACGATTTGCCGAATTGAGGAAGAAGTATGCTCCGAGGATTCGGGTTCTTCCTCATCAAAAGGCAAATTTTCGGAATTCTGCATAAAAGTAGAAAAAGCAACGGATTTTTTTGATTTTTTCATATTGCGCTCCTTTCGAAAATATGTTTTTAGTATTTCCGATGAGAGCGCGAATTATTTTGCGCAAAATATTGTATCATAAATCCGTTTAATGCGCAATCTTTTGTTTTAGTTACAGAAAAACCGCCTTACTGTTGAGCAAGGCGGCTGTGATTTTCAGTTTTTCAATCAGCTGATTTTTAACTGTAAACGCAATTTATCACTAATCATCGCGATGAACTCCGAATTTGTTGGCTTACCGCGGCTGTTTTGAATGGTATACCCGAAGTAAGAGCTGAGCACATCCACATCTCCCCTGTCCCACGCCACTTCAATCGCGTGGCGAATAGCGCGTTCTACGCGGGAAGAAGTCGTTGAAAAACGCTTTGCAACTGTCGGATATAAAACCTTTGTCACAGAATTCATCATTTCCGTATCATTGATTGATAAAATAATTGCCTCCCGCAAATACTGATACCCCTTAATATGTGCCGGTACACCGATTTGATGCATAATTTCACTGACTAACATTTCTAAATCCGATGTGTTTAAACGCATTTGTGCATTATTTTTAAGCGGTTCTTGTGTGTCGCCGGCCATTAGCAAAATGCGTTCTGCCATCATAGAAACATCAAACGGCTTCAGAAAATAATAGTCAGCGCCGGCAGTAAGTACCTCATTCTCAAATCTTTGATTGTCCACACCTGAAACAACCATAACCAACGGTTTCTTAATTTTCGGGTTTTTGGACATTTGTTGTAAAACACCGAGTGCGTCCACAGACGACATAATTGCGTCCATTACCAAAACATCCGGTTTTTCCAATTCTAAAAGCCGCAATACCTCACTGCCGTTTTTTGACACGCGCCGAACCTCGAAGCCATAGGACTTGAAAACGGAAGTACAATGTTTTCCGAATTCATTTGCTTCCTCCGTAAATAAAATTTTGAGTGTTTTCTCCATAAAATTTACCTCCTGTTTTGATTTCTGCCATATTTTACCATATTAGTTAATATTTGGCAATGGAATTTTTGAAAATATTTTTATTTTTTTCAAAATTATACAGAAAACCATAAAAATGAAGGATGTATAACCGCAGAAAACAGTTATACATCCTTTTTTTGCTTACGATGCATTTTGAAGCGTCTGTGCTTCTAACTTTTCTGCATCTTGAAGCATTGTTTCGGCAAATATGCCGTACCCTTGCAGGGCGTTGTTGACAAATACATGTGTGACCGCGCCGACGAGCATACCGTTTTGTATGATAGGACTGCCGCTCATGCCTTGCACGATACCGCCGGTCTTTTCTATCAAATCGCTGTCGGTAACTTCAATAATCATATTTTTACCGTTCTCATCAGAATTTGGGTAAACTTTCGTGATTTTCACATCATAATACTGCGGTCCCGTATCGTCAACGGTTGCAATAATTTGTGCGTAGCCGGTCTTTACCTCATTTTTTGTTGCCACAGGCAATTCGGTCGCATTTTCATTGTAAGCGTCTAACACACCGTACACACCCGTTTCACCGTTGCTATAAAGTGTGCCGAGGCTTTCCTCTTGAAACACACCGCAAAGCTCGCCGGTAATACCGGCACCGCCTTTGTAACAGCCGCTGATTTGGGTTTTAATGGCTTCACCGCTTCCAAACGGCATAACCGTACCGGTATCAATGTCACAAATCGCATGGCCAAGCCCACCGAATACACCGGTATCTTTACAATAAAAAGTCATTGTTCCGACACCGGCGGTGCTGTCACGCACCCATAATCCTGCTTTCGGCTTTCCGTCATTGGAAGAGACCGCAAGCGTAAGCTCTGTTTGCCATACTTTTTCATTTCTGCGCACGGTTAAGGTTATACTGCTTTTTCCGGACTGTACTGCAGTACTTAACTGCGAAACATTCTGCACAGTTTTTCCGTCAACCGCCAATACAACATCGCCGACTTTTAAGCCGGCGCGTTTTGCCGGATTTACAATACCGTCCGCAGTTGTCACATCATCCATGCCTACGACCAAAATACCGTCGGTAAAGATTTTTATGCCGAAAATATTGAGGACAAGGGTCTTGAGGGCATAAAATGCCATATAGCATATAATGATGAAAAAATAAGCGTTTCAATTCCTGTTCCCGGAAGGCACATGGTGTCTAACGCCCTTGCGGCGGCGGCAGTGGGCAAAACACTGGGCT
>JBJEPR010000062.1:0-5682 GCA_051881335.1 Candidatus Fimenecus sp.
CGGCTCGGCTTGTTGACGCTTAAGAACCCTTCAAAGGTAAACCGTCCCGAGGGCAGTCCCGACACTGCCACCGCCGTGGCAAACGCCGTGGGACCCGGTACGGACTCGACTTTCACACCGTGCGCGTGGCAAAGCGCAACCAAATCCTCGCCGGGGTCGGATATCGCGGGCATACCCGCGTCGGTCACCAGCGCACAATTCTCCCCGCCGAGCAAGCGCGCCAAAATCATTTCGCCGCGTTCGCGGCGGTTGTGCTCATAATAGCTGATCATCGGCTTTTTGATTTCAAATCTGTTTAGGAGCTTCAGCGTAACGCGCGTATCCTCTGCGGCAATAAAATCGCACTTCTCCAAGGTTTCCAGCGCGCGCGGCGAAAAGTCGGACAAATTCCCAATCGGCGTGCCGACCACATACAAAATCCCTGCCATTTACCGCTGTCCCTCCTCTTTATACGCACCGTAAATCCGGCGCATTTCAGCACTTAAATTGCCGTTTTCGTCATACACATACAAGCCGTTTTGCACCTGTAGCCCGCGCTTGCCGCCCTTGCGCCCCTCGAGGAGGCAAAGCCACGGCGCGCTGTTTGGATTTTTCGACACGAGGCGTAGTTTTTTCGGTTCGATTTTTACATTTGCCATCGCCTGCATCGTTTCAAACAGCCGTTCGGGGCGAATGCACAGGCAAAACCGCCCGCCGTATTTCAACAGCCGCGCCGCCGCCGCAGAAATGTCCGCAAGCGTACAGGCGGTTTCGTGCCGCGCGATTTTCTCATGCGCGCTGTCGCTTAAAATGCCCGTATGCTCCGCCTTATACGGCGGATTCATCGTCACAAGGTCATAGCTTTCGCACGGTAAGACGGTATCCAATGCTTTCAAATTTGCCAAATGCGCAAAGGCTATTTCTTCCAACCCGTTTGCCGCAATACTGCGCGCAAACTGGTTGCAGCCCGCTTCTTGAATTTCCACACCGTCCACACGGCGGCAAAGGCCGTCGGCAAGCCAAAGCATCGGGATAATGCCGCACCCTGTGCCCAAATCGCAGGCAAGGGTACTGCGCTTCGGCGCGGCAAAGCGCGCAAGCAAAACCGCGTCCGTGCCGAAGGTGTGCGCGGGCGACACCACCAGCCCGAAGCTCGGCTTCAAATATTCAATATGCTCATTCTCGAAAAGTTCCGTTTCTTTCATATTGCCATCATACCACAAAACCGTAAAAAAGCAAAGAAAAAAAGGCTGTCCCGAAGAACAGCCTTTTCAACTTTGAAAATTATTCAGCCTGCGGAGCCGAAACGGGGCAGGTGTCTGCGCAGTTGCCGCAATCGATGCAGGTGTCTGCGTCGATAACATATTTGCCGTCCCCTTCGGAAATCGCCTCAACCGGGCATTCTGCCGCACAAGCGCCGCAGGAGATGCAATCGTCGGAAATATGATATGCCATTTTCGTGACCTCCCTTTCAGAATTTACCTACATTCTAACACATTTTTCTAAAATAGCAAGCCTTTTTTATTCGATTCCCTTTAAGGATTCCAGTTCCGCTTTGTCCACACGGATTTGCGCGTCGCGAATGAGCTTGACCTCGTGGCGTTCAATGACCACGGGCGCGGCGTCGGGGCGGCGGTCCAAACGGATTTTGAGCATACCCGTCAGCAGATTATTCTCCACCACGGTGCCTCTCCCCTCGCGGGTTTCGACAATCGCGCCGACCTTCGGCGTATGGCGCAACAGATGCTCGTACGCTTCCTGCTCATATTTTAAACAGCACATCAAGCGCCCGCAGGTGCCGCTGATTTTCACGGGGTTTAACGACAGCCCCTGCTCCTTTGCCATTTTGATGGAAACGGGTTGAAAATCGCCCAAAAAAGTACTGCAGCAAAACGGTCTGCCGCACATACCGAACCCGCCGACCATTTTGGACTCATCACGCACGCCGATTTGGCGCAGTTCGATACGGGTGCGGAACACGCCTGCCAAATCTTTCACGAGTTCGCGGAAGTCCACGCGCCCGTCTGCGGTGAAATAAAACAGGATTTTACCGCCGTCAAAGGTATATTCCACATCGACGAGTTTCATATCCAAATTATGCGCACGGATTTTTTCCTCACAAATGCTGAATGCCTTTTTTTCCTTTTCGCGGTTTTCACGCACCACGCGCAAATCGTTTTCGTTGGCAGGGCGCACAATGCGCTTCAAGGGCTTGACGATTTCGCTGTCGTCCACCTCGCGGTTTTCCATTGCGATTTCGCCGCACTCTATACCGCGGGCGGTTTCCACCACGGCGCGGTCGCCTTTTTTAAACTGCATACCGTCGGGGTCAAAATAATAGACCTTGCCGACCTCTTTAAATCGAATTCCTACAACTTCTGCCATTGTCGTCACACGACACGAAATCCGCACACAACGAGAGATACTATCAGCATTTTATGCACGGTATCGTTCCTTTCTTTGTATTTTAAAGTGTGTTGTCACACGACACGAAATCCGCACACAGTGAGAAAAATCATCTGCTTTTTATGCACGGTATCGCTCCTTTTTATGCCTACGCGGCAGTTTACTTCTGTTCCACAGCCTGCCGCAGGCGATAACAAACGCTTGTCAGCAGGAGATTGGTATTGGCGTTTCGCTCGGCGCTTTGTAAGAGCGTCTGTGTTTCCTGAAACGCCGCATACAATTTTTGCTTTGACAGGCGCTTTGCGAGGACTTTTTCTGTATCCTGTGCGGCAGTCGGGGCATTCTCACCGCACTGCACGCACAGCGCGCTTGCCAACAACTCAGAAAGGCAGGTAAGCACACTGCGAATTTCGTCCCTGTCCTTTTGCAAGGGCGCGGTAGCGCACAACAGCGTCCATTCGCTTCCCGTACACAGCGCGTTGGCAATCGTCTCTGCCGTCTGCACGGTTTCTGCGGAGAACGCGGTATGCGCACCCTGCAACGACACCACCACGGCACGCGAAAGCACCGTCGGAAGCATCGCCGCGCGACTGTCACAAGTCAAAATGAAGTAAACCCCGACGGGCGGCTCCTCCAAAATTTTCAACAGCGCATTTTCACTGCTGTCATTCATATTTTGGCTGTCCTCCAAAATATAGACCTTACAGTCGCCGTCATTGGGCATAACAAATGCGTCCTGCCGAATGCGGCGGCAAACCTCCACTTTCAGTTGGGCATTTTTCTTTTCGGGCGCATACACGGCGATGTCGGGATGATTGCCCGACGCGCTTTTTTTACAAGCCGCACATACCCCGCAGGGCGCTTCTTCCCCACTTCGGCACACAATCGCCGCGGCAATATTCTGCGCAAGCGCACGGCGCGTTTCTTCATCGCCGCCCTCCAAAAGCAAGGTTTGCGGCAAGGTATGCGTTTTGGCGCGCGCTTCTAAAAAGTACCTATCCCCTTTGGAAAGGGGAAACTGTGCAAAACTCATAATTTATAAAACTGCTCGACATCCAGCACAAACACCGTTGCGCCGCCGACGGTAACCTCCACCGGCACGGAAATTAACGAATCCCCGATATATGTAGAATTCACCGGCACGGGCTGGGTTCTGCGGCTGCTGAACTCCTCGATAATCGAAAGCGCGTCTTTCACTTTCTCTTTTTCCACGCCGATAAGCATTGTCACATTTCCCGCGCGCAAAAAGCCGCCCGAGGTCGAAAGCTTTGTCACGCTGTAAGAAGCCGCTGTCAGCTCCGACAGCACCGCAGGCGCGTCCTCACTGTTGACAATGGCAACAATCAGTTTCATATCCATAGAAAATCCTCCGTTTCTATCGGCTGTTTTACAGCCGCGAAATCGCAATAAACAACGGCATCGTGAGAATGGACAGCAAGCTCACGACAGCAACCGTCTGCGAAGCCGCGGCGGTATCTTTCCCGTATTTTGTGGCGAACATCACGGTGTTATTCGCCGTGGGCGCGGATGCCGAAATGATGAGCGCCGTGCAAAGCACGCCCGTAATCCCGCAAAGCCGCATCACCAAAAGCATCGCCGCCGGCACGGCAATCAGTTTTAAAAGCGCAACCAAATAGGTTTCCTTGCGCAAAAACATTTTACGCAAATCGGTTTTGGCAAGATAAGTGCCGAACATCAGCATCGCAAGCGGCGTGTTGAGGCTTGCAATATAGGAGACAGGCTCTGCCAAAATCCGCGGGAGCGTTACATCGAGCAAAAACAGCGGCAAGCCGATGAGCACCGAAATCACCCCGGGGTTTAACAGAAGCCATTTCATTTTGAAGCCTGTTTTTTCGGTGGATTTGCCCGACATCAGCCGTACCCCGTGGGTAAAGGCGAAAATGTTAAACGGAATGAGCACCCCCGAACAGAAGAACACGCCCTCCTCGCCGAGCACGGCGGCGGCAAGCGGCAACGCCATATAGCCGACATTTCCGTAAATGCAGGCAAACTTATACACATTGACCGTGCGCTTTTCGCCTTTTCGGAAAAACGGCAACGAGATAAGAATGGCCAAAATATGCAAAACCGTACCGCCCAAAAACGACATCAACAAATTTTTGAGCGCTTCGTGGGTGTAGGCAATCGAAGTAAAGGATTGAATGATAATCGCGGGGGTTACAATATAAAACAGCAAATCATTCGTAAGTCTTGCCGCTTTTTCGGTATACAGCCCCGTTTTGTCGCAGACAAAGCCGACGGCGACCAGCACATACAAGATTGCGACCTGCATAGCGGCAGTCTGCACATTCTGTAAAAAAAGCAAATTGCGTTTACTCCTCTAAAAAGTTTTCGTCCAAACGCTCGTCCGCGGGACGCTGTTCGGGCGACGCATATGCTTCGGGCAAGGCGTCATCCTCCGACGCAGGACGCCCGTACTGCATATGTACATACAGATACACGGCGGCAAAAATGCCGAAGCCGAGGTCTGCAAGCGAAAACGAAAACCCATCTGCCAAAAGCTCTGCTCTGCCGCCGACGGTGCAAATCAGTCTTGTCACACCGATGGTCAGCGCAAAAAATGCGGCGGGCAGTCCGAAACAAAACGCTTTTTTCATTTCCCCTTTTTGCGAAATCTGCGCCGAAATACGCGCAAAGGACAGCAAAAACAGCATCATAAAGCAAAGCATCGCAAGTTCTAACAACAATTCGGAAACCATCGTAAAACTGATTTTGGTCATAAACCGCGCCACCAGACGGAACAGCGTCCAAAACAGCGGCATTAACGCAAGCAGACGATACTCCCCATAGGTTGCGCGCTCGCCGGTATAGGAAAGCCCGACCAACACCATAAAGATACACGCCGCAACGCCGCAGATAATCTGCAAAATCAGCGCAAACATACCGTTCGTAAACAGCACGGTCAACACGGTTTTTGCGGTAATGCCGTCCATGGTGCGCAGCACCTTCACAAGGCCCAGCGCCACATCATAGGCAATGCCTGCCGCAAAGGCAAACGCGCCGAATGCAAGCGCCTTGTTCTTGCGCACCACGGGGCGTGAAGCGGGCAGTTTTGCCGACAGCGCGGGCAGTACCGCCAACACGACGGCGGCCACGGCGAATACGGCATACACCACATAGACCGTCCAATCGACTTCCTCAAAAAATCCCGTATAGTTTTCCATATTGGTAAACAACTGTACCGTGCGCAGCGGAATGGCTGCCAAAAGGGCTATGCCCAGTGCCGCAACAAGCACCTTCGCATCAATCCCTGCAAATGTATGGCCTTTTTTCTTT
>JBJEPR010000063.1:0-5628 GCA_051881335.1 Candidatus Fimenecus sp.
GCACCCGGTATTGCATAATTTTAAATGTACCGTCTTTATGAAACCGCATAATAACCTCCGTTTTTCGATTCATACAAAAACGGAGGGCACAACCAATTTGCTGTGCCCCCCGTGCCGCAATTTATTGTAACACGCAGATAAACAAGTGTCAATGCGTTCTTTCGGAAAACCGTGTAAAAAACAGATGAAAAATATGTAAAATTTAAGAATTATGCGTCCAAAGTAATGATTTTTTTGTCTTTTTCTTTGCCTTTCCAAGTATACATTATTTTCGGATTTTCAAAAATATTGTCGAGTGTTGTTAAAAACGGTACAATATCGCCGAAATCGAGTGCTCGATGGTCAAAGGCAATACAAATCGGCAAAACCTGCCGCGCTTCGACGCGTTTTTCGCCGAATTCGTCGGTGACTACCACGGGCTTATCCTGTATGGCGCCCACGCCGAATGCCGTAACCTGCGGCGGGATAATTTCGAGTAACGCCGCCGCGCCGCGTCCGGCACGGTACACCGAGCCGAGGTTGGAAACGGTCACCGTACCCTGTTCAATGTCGCGTTTGGTCAAGCGGTCGGTCGCGGGTATGCTTTCATATTCTTTTTTCGCCGCGCCGTGCAGGGTTTTCACTTTATGCTTGCCGGTTTTCGAGCCGATTAAGCGGTAAACCGCCTGCCCGATTTTGCCCGATTTTAAAGCGGTCAGCGTATTGTCCAACGACACCTCAAACATCGCTTCGTTGAGGTCGGTATTCTCCGCACGGCGGTAAATATCTTGGATATAGTCGGTCATTTCGTCCAAATTTTTCTCTTCAAAATCGTGCAGATTAACGGTCATCATTTCGCCGTTGGGCAAAATCATCGGCATAGAAATGTCAATATTTTTAAAAGTATCCATTGAGCCGCGCACGAGTTTTCGGTTAAAATGCATGTGCGCATTCATTGCCGGCGCGGCTTTCAGCCCCTCACAAATCACTTTGAGCATCAAGGTGTTCACGGAAATTTTATCCGCCCCACTGCGGTTTAAATTGAGTTTTTTATACGCTTTCATAAATTCGGTGACATCGGGCTCATACATATAAGTCACATGCGGTATGGTTTCCCAGCTTTCCGAGGTCATATTGGCAACGATTTTTCTTTGGATTCCGAAATGGGTGGTGTTGATTTTTTTCATAGTGGTTTGCTCCTTTTTCTGTGTGTTTTCATCGTATTCGATAAACGGGTAAAATATTTGTTAAGTGGTTGTCGGGGTTTTGCCCGATGAAAAGAGCATACCAAATTCTTGCCGGTTGCGCCATACATTCTGTTTTGCAACACTCGAAAATTGCGGAAACTTTTGGTTGCAACCAAAGGGAATACACACAAAAGCAAAGATAAAAACGGTCTGTACTGCAAATACAGCACAGACCGATATATTTCCCTCAATTTAGCGGTAGAACGGAGGCTTACCCCCGCCGCATTTGTTTTGTTCTGTTCAAAAGAATGGTTTCTGCGCGATGGGAGCATTGTTCGCGGCAGAAATCACCGGTAAAAATCCTTTTTGCAAAAGAGGTACAAAACGGCGAGGGCAAGCCCCCGCCCTACCGTATAAAATGTATTTCGTGCGTACGGAACAGTCTTGACCGTTCCGTAAAAGCATATCAAATTACGCGGTGTTCGCCCGCCCGCTTGTCATTCTGAGCCGTCAGGCGAAGAATCTCGTTTCGCACATTTTTACTTGGTGCTGTTTGAGATCCTTCGCTACGCTCAGGATGACAAATACAAATCAATATGCGATTTACAGCGTTCTCGCACCGCTTGCCGCCTGCAAAATCCAGCGGGCATCCACGGCGTTAATTTTGCCGTCGCCGTTGACATCTGCCGCGGCGGCTTGGGTTGCATCTAATGTACGCGCACCGCTTGCCGCCTGTAATATCCAGCGCGCGTCCACGGCGTTGATTTTGCCGTCACCGTTTACATCGCCGAGGGTAATCCCCAACCGTTGCGTTGTCAAAATATAGGTGCTGAAATGGTCGGTGGTGAATACCATATACCCGTTTTGATAGATTGCGTGCATATCGGTATATGTCCCGTCCGGTTCTTGGCGATAGACCTTGCATTGCGCACCGGCCATTGCTTCGGACACGGGGATTTTCACGATTACGGGCGCAGTAGGCTGGACAGGCGTTTCGTTTTTCATTAAAGAAATATCATACACAATTTTATGATCATTCGTTTCAAGATTGATAACGGACAGCTGTGTCCCGCTTGCTATATCCCCGATTTGACTTTCCGTTAAAATAACCCCGTTCGATTCAAAGTTTTGCGGAACATTTACTTTAACATTCGACAACGCAAATCCGAAGTATGTAGCGGAAGAATCTGATGTCAGTTGAATGGTTACGGTGTCACCTAAGACAACAATTTCTTTTGAGGCAAGTGCATCTCCGGTAAACATACCAACCAAATTGCCGTCTGCATCATAGATTTTGATGTAGTCGTAGTTGCGCTCTACATAAGTATCTCTGGAAAAAGAGACAGCAACGGATTCGGCACCGGGTTTGGTTATCGACCAAGTTTCGTTAGCATTATTGGCGTAGGGATGATTGGATTCCAAACAATCCGATGCAAGCATACCGCAACGGGTACAAATATTTTCACTGTTAAATGTGTGCCCAAGTGCCGCTTCAGTGTATGTGAATATGGTATCATCGCAAGTTGCACAACGGTATTCTGCATATCCCTGTTCCGTGCAGGTTGCTTCGTTCGATTCTAACAATACGCTGTAATCGTGTTCTGCATAAGTCCAGTCTGCACGAAATTCTTCCCCGCAAACGGAGCAGATGTATTTCGTGTAGCCCTCGCTTGTACAAGTCGGCGGAACAACTTCAACAATTTCTCCTTTTGTGTGACCTTTTGCTTCTTCTGTATAATCTCCGTGCAAAACATCATTACAGATTAAGCAACGGGTTATAGTTCCGCCGTCTTTTGTACAGGTTGCTTCTTCAAAACAGGTTTCCGTGTGCTTTTCATCGGTTACATTAAAATGTTTTTTTGTGGACAGCAGATAATTATTTCCATATTCTTGAAACAATATGGACTTCCATTGTTCCTCTGTTCCTTGATAAAAAACATGTCTTAAAGAAAAGTTATTATATGTCGCTCCAAATCCAACAAATGAAATACTGCTTGGTAAAACAATATAATTTAAAGAAGAACACTCGTAAAATGCCCACCCGCCACAGTGGGTTATACCACTTGGAAGTATTATACCTGTCAATGCGCTACATTTTGAAAATGCCGAATCTGCAATAATTTTCGTTTCAATTTTTACAGTATATTCTCCAGTTAGAGTTTCTTTTGCAGATATCAAATGATGTCCGATATACAACACATCGTTTTCCCAATTCGATTCTGTGTTATAATAAGCTGTATTATCGAAAGCATCATATCCTATACTTGTCACACTATCTGGAATAGATATGTGTATTAATGCTGTATCGTTTACAAATGCATCGCTATCAATTTTTTCTACACCATCAGGAATTGTAATATCAGTAATAAACGGGCAATCAGCAAACGCTCGATAATAAATCACTTTCACAGCATAACCGTCTATATCAGTGGGTATAGAAACACTTGGAACACCGCCATAGTATATCATTATAACTGCATGATTATCTTTATTTATCCTATATTGATAAGTTGCCGGTGCTTTCCCAAGAGATTCAAATATAATGTTATGTTCTTGAGCAAATTCTTCTGCCGCAGAACCGGTATATCCAATTATTTTATCAATATTGCTATATTCCAAAGGTCCAATTCCAATGGATATTACGCTATGTGGAATTGTGAGGTTCCCAATGTCTCGATACCGAAATGCATCTTCCCCAATTATTCTGGTTCCTTCCTGTATTTCAAAATTATCTGTCTGAGCGTATGAACCTACATAAACTAAACAATTATCAATGTATAACACATCATTTTCCCAATTACTTTTGTTATTGTAAATGCCTGTGCTAATAAAAGCACCACTTCCAATCCCTGATACTGTTTTAGGAATATGCACATCCATTAGATTACTTGCCCCATGGAAAGCATCATGCTCAATATAAGTGCATCCTACTGGAATCGTATAGCTATACTCTGTTTTTCCTGCCGGATAACAAATTAACTTTAAATTAATGGTTTCATCGTTGTTTCCCGATTTTGCTTGATCGAAAAAAAGGACGCCATCAATGGCAGTAAACAGCCCACCAACCGCGGTATGTATAGCTTTTAATGATGTAGCATCATAGAAAGTGTAACTTGTGATCCCATCGAATTGTATAGAAGATGGTATTGTAATTTCTTCAAGGAATCTGCAACCTACAAAGGAAAAGTTGCATATATCGTTGATACTGTCAGGAATTTTAAAAGTTTTCTCTTGTTTGCTGGCAGGATATTTTATAAGTTGCGTTTTTTCTTTATTATATAAAACACCGCTTTCCGAGGCATAATTGGGGTTGCCGGCGTCTACATAAATTTCGGCAAGCGCAGTGCAACCGTCAAATGCAATCCAACCGATACTTGTCACGCTGTCGGGTATCGTGATGCTTTCAAGCGCGGTGCAACCGTAAAATGCTCTATCGCCGATTTCCGTTACGCTGTCGGGAATTGTAATGCTTTCAAGCGCGGCGCAACCGTAAAATGCATACCCGCCAACACTCGTCACGCTGTTCGGAATGGTGACGCTTGTAAGCGAGGTACAGTTGTAAAATGCCTCATAGCCGATACTCGTCACCGTATATCCGTCCAATTCAGACGGGATGGTTAATTCCGTCGCCGAACCGGAATAGTACGTAATTTCACAGGTTTTGTCTTCCTCCGAAATTACCGCATAGGAAAAATCTCCGCTTGTTACCGCAAGGGCAGACAATGCCGTCAGCGGCAAAGCAGTCAGCACCAAAAGCAGTGCCAACAAAATCGAACCGATTTTTTTACTTTTTGCTTTCATCTTTCTTTCTCCTTTATTTCTATATCTGTTATACAGATAACGCAAAAATATTATATCTGTATTTCAGATAAAAGTCAATATCTGTAATACAGATACGCCATAATATTTTTGAGGTGATATTATGGTTTTTCCCAATATTCGCAGTCTGCGGGAGGACAACGATTACAAGCAAAAGGAAATCGCCGCCGTACTGAATGTTTCGCAAAACACCTATTCGCAGTATGAAAACGGCGTGATTGAATTGACCGCCGAAACCCTAATCAAATTGGCCGATTTCTACGGTGTCAGTGTGGATTATCTGCTCGGACGGTCGGAAACGGAAAAAAGGACGGAATAGCGTTTTATCTTGATGCGCGGGGCGAACAAGTGTGTCGTCCATTTTTTATAATGTGACGGCGAGGCAGACAGTGTCCTACCGAAAAATTGGGGTTTGTACGCGTAGTGGCGGGTTATTCCCCTGACAGGGGAAATGTCCGCGAATGCGGACAAAAGGGTGCCCGTTTTCGGAGAAAATCCACGCCCGCCCGTGGATTTTGATGTAATTCTGCGGAACGGTCGAGACCGTTCCCTACGCACAAAATACATTTTATAGGGTAGGGCGGGGACTTGTGTCAAGAGTAACATGGTAAACACCTGTGTAAGGACATGGTATACACATTAT
>JBJEPR010000064.1:0-5420 GCA_051881335.1 Candidatus Fimenecus sp.
GGTATCCTCAGAGTAAATGATGTCCGAAAGCGTCAGCGGATTCCCCTCGCTGTCGGTATCTATCGGCTCGTTCATTGACACATCCTGCGCGGTTTTCTTTTGATTGCGAAAATACATTAAAATTTCATTTTCTATCCTCTCGCTGTGGCTCTTTATTGCCACTCCCCTGTTCTTTTTCTTCGGTTTTATCTGCTTCTTGGCACAGGCTGTCAAAGTCAATTTCGGATTGCGTATCACCGAACAAGAAAACATGGACATTTTCCCCGTCCCATACAATTTTCCGAATAAACGAGCGTAACGCCATTCGTTTTTGCTCCACGGACATCGTGTCAAAAGACGCGGCAAAGGATTTTATCAATTCTTGAATACCCTGCGCCGCATCATCTGCATAGTAATGGTTATTGAGCAGACTTTCCAAATCACCGATGCGTTCCTGTAATTTTACGGTTTTCTCATGCAACGAATTGATTTGCGCGGTGATATACGCAAATGCAGGCGTATCCTTTGTTTTGGCAAGTGAAGAAACCAAATCGTCGATTTTTTCTTGATTTTCGCGCAGTTCTTTCTTGCAAGCATCGAGTTGGCAGTCGTAATCCTCACGGCTGCCTTCTATTTTTTGCTTTAAGGATTTGAGTCCGCGCATAAATTCGGAATCGTCCTCGGCAAGCATTTTTATCTGTTCGCAAATCATCTTGTCCAACACATTGCCGTTTACATTCTTGCTTTGACAGCGTTTCCCGCGGCTGCGCTCTTTCCCCTCGCAGAGATAGGTATAGATTTTCTCCCCGGCGGCGTTTTCTCTTTTGGTCAGTTTCGGGCGCATAAAACTGTCGCAATTTCCGCAATACAGCAAACCCGACAGCAGTGCAACATTGCTTTTCGGTTTGTGATACGATTTCGAGCGATTTTGTTCCAGCATTTTCTGCGTCTTCACCCAATCCTTACCGCTGATAAGCCCCTTGTGCTTCCCGACCGCCACAATCCACTCGTCAAAATCGCGCGCCTTATTGGTTTTCCCGCTTTTTTGAATGGTTTTGTTGTATGCCATAATGCCGTGCTTCCCGTCAAAATCGGCTTCACTTGCATAAATTTCGACACCCAAGTCTTGAAAATAGCGATATGCGTCCTGATCGGCTATCATATAAACCGGATTTTGCAAAATCGAGCGCAAAGAAAAACGGGTATATGCCTTGCCGTTTTTGCTTGTAATCTGATTTTGCAAGCAATAGGTATCCGTCTGCGTCAATGAGTTGGTTTCTAAAAATTTACTGAAAATCAGTTTCACCGTTTCTGCTTCGGATTTTACGATTTCCAATTTATACGCCTTGCGCTCCTTGCCGTCCACGGTAACACTGCCAACCGTTTGGGCGCTCTTATACCCTGTCGGCGTAATGCCCCCGAGCCATCGGCCGCTTTTGGCGAGCTCGTGCATATTATCCCGAATACGCTCGGCTGTATTTTCACGCTCTAATTGCGCAAAAACAGAGACCATCATCATCATAGCGCGTCCGCTCGGCGTGGTTGTGTCAAAATTATCCCGAATCGAAATAAAACTGACACCGTAATCGTCAAATTCGTCTTTCAATTTTGCAAAGTCGCCCACATTACGGCTGATTCGGTCTAATTTGTAGCAGACAACGGCTTTGATTTGATTTTGGCGTACGGCTTTCATCATTTTTTGGAATTGCGGGCGGTTTGTGTTCCCGCCTGAAAAGCCCTCGTCCTCAAAGATAAGTATTTGCTGTTCCGACACATTCGGCTCGTGGAGTTGTATGTATTGGCGGCAAAGTTCCACCTGATTTTCAATGCTTTCGCCCTTGCCCGTAAATTTGGATTTGCGCGAGTATATGGCATATTTTCGGTTGATCTTTTCTGTCATAAAACCGCCTCCGATTATCACATTGTGACCTTGATATTATTATACCGTAAAGGCGGAGAAAAGCAATAAAAAAGTCCTGTATCTTTTAAAAATACAGAACAATTTATTTTGGACATAACCGCCGATTATGCCACTGCATTGGCATTAATGTGGTCAATGACTTTTTTTATGGATTGCCAAACGGAAATATCCGCAAACACCTCTACCACGCTGCCTTGGTCTGTAAACGGTGCTTCTTGCAAAACAGAAAGATCTTTCATCAGCCCGTTATGCACGATATATTCTACAATTTGGTTGACAAAATAAATCTGCCGACTGTCCAGTATTGAACCTTCAAGGAATTCTGAAAACGCTTCTTTTGCGGCGTTCATATCCAGGCCTACGATTTCTCTAACAAATTCCCCAAGCGGTTTGTCGCCGTATTCCGCTTTATAATCATCTTGTGTGCCGACTTCGCTCCACAAAATGTTTTCGAGCGTTTCTATATCTTGGGTAGTTAACGGTTGATTGGATTTCAACTTTGCAATCGCAATATTATCTTGGTGCTGCCGAACATAAAATTCCGCTTTCGCTTTGTAATTCTGCAAATCGTCATTGTCGAGTTCTGCTTCATTCCAATTCATTTCCAAAATTTCATCATCGAAATTCGTAAGATAAACCACTCTGGGACCTTTTGGAATGTATTTCATCAAATTGCGAAGTTCTTCACGGATATGTTCAAATTCATTGATGCCGGCAGACTCAACATAATCCGTGTGCAGAATTTTATCAATTAAATCTGTGTGGGCTTGAATTTCCGGAATATTTGCAATATTGGAAACCGCCGAAACTTTTTTCATCAGGTCTGCCCTTGCTCGCGTGTATTTTTTGCCAATCAAATAGGCAAGTTCAATGCCATAAATGAGTGCGTCAAAACGAATCGCACTTGGTTCGTCCTCATCAGGAAGAATTAACGGTGCAAGTTCTTCTTTCATTTGTAATGTGTTCTCATAAGTCAAATTTGCATAATTATCGGGATTGGAAAATAAATCTACAAATTTCAAATGTTGCCGAACCGCAAAATTTTCTCTGTTCAGTTCTTGCACCTTGGCCGACAAATCCGCAACAAGGGATTTGCGGAATTCGATGAGTTCCGCTGTTTGGAAATCCATATCTTGTAATTTGTATGCAATTTGTGCTTTGAGTGTAAAAATTGCACCTTGCAGCGCAATCATATTTGCCGTCGGTTTGCCTTGTGAATTGCGGAAAAATTCAAAGTTCCCGCAAAAATCAAATATGTAAAACTTATCTTTGTCGGCGCCGTCAAGTAGTCCCGCACAAAGTCGAGTGCCTCTGCCAATCATCTGCCAAAATTTTGCTTTGCTCATAACCTTTTTGAAAAACACAAGATTTAGAACTTCGGGCACATCAATACCTGTGTCCAACATATCAACAGAAATTGCAATTTGCGGCAATTTTTTAGGGTTTGAGAACTCATCAATCGCACTTTGGGCGTAGTTCGTGTAGTTATCAATCACTTTTGCGTAACCATTGTAATTTGGGTATTCTTTATTAAATATTTCAAATATTTTCTCGGCATGCGCATGATTTTTTGCAAAAATAATGGATTTGCCGAGTTTTTGACCGTAATCAATTTTCAGCCCTTTTGTCATTAAAACATTGAGGACTTCTTTGATTGTATCTTCATTAAACACCCATTCGTTGATGGCTGACGATTGAATTGCTTCGGGAAGTTCCCCGTTTTCATCTTCAAAGGTGTCTTCATAAGCCTGTTTATCTTCGTCAGAAAGTTCGTCATAAACAATACCTTGTTCAATGAACTTTAATTTGGATTCAACCGAAATATAGTCAACAAGGTAGCCGTCTTTCACCGCCTGTGCAAGTTCATAGCCATAAGTCGGGACACCGTTTTCCAACTCAAAAATTTCATAAGTGTTTTTGTCGATTTCATCTTTGGGCGTAGCAGTAAGGCCCACCAAAGGTGCGTCAAAATATGTAAAAATGTCCTTATATTTGTTGTAAATTGAGCGGTGTGCCTCATCACAAATGATAAGGTCAAAATGTCCGCAAGTAAAGAGTTTACCCTCTTCATCCTTAATATCGTCAATGCAGTTTATCATAGTTTGATAAGTCGAGAAAACACAATGTGCATCTGCCTCGTTTTTGCTCTCGCAAAGATTCGTCGTTGACAAATCGGGAAGAAGATTTACAAAACTGCGTTTCGCTTGGGTTACAAGTGAATTTCTGTCTGCAAGGAAAAGAACATTCTTAATCCATCCGTGTTGCAAAAGCACATCCACAAGAGAAATGACAGTTCTTGTTTTGCCGGAACCGGTTGCCATGACAAGAAGCGCTTTTCTGCGATTGCGTGTGTCGAATGCATCGCAAACCGCTTTAACAGCCCCCTCTTGATAATATCTGCCTGCGATATTTTTATTCAACATAATGTGTTTTAGGCTTGTACGCATGGTTTGCAGATTGAAAAGCTTTTCCAAATCCCGTTTTGAGTAAATAGAAGAGCATTTTCTTTCCGGGTAAAGGTTATCCGTAATGCGCGTGTCAAAACCATTGGTTAAGAAGATAACAGGTCGTCTGCCGTATTTCTTTTCGAGAATATCGGCATATAATTTTGCCTGTTGCCTGCCGATTGCGACATCTTTGCAAGTCCTTTTGGCTTCAATTACCGCAAGCGGTTTTCCTGCATCATCATAAAGCACATAGTCTGCATAGCCAACCCCACTGTTGTTCGGCATACCGGGAAGTTCTACCTCATTCAGCCAGTTTTTGCCCTCAACCCAGCCCGCGTCTTGCAGCATGGAGTCAATATATATTTTTCGGGTTTTGTACTCGCTTAAATCAAGCGGTTTGGGAACATAAGTCTGTTGCTTGTCGGCACGGCGAGATGTAAGTTCTTCTTTGAGCGCGGCATTTTCTTTGATTAAGGCTTCAAGGTCAACCTCCGGCGTTCCTTTTACCTCGACCGTTTGCGTATTTTGCGCTTTCAGCAGTTCGTTATCAAATTTTCTTTCTTCATAACTGTCGCTGTAACAATATGCTACGAAGTCAAGGAATACAAAAAGGTTTTCCAGGCATAAAGACGCCTGTTCCAGTGATATTTTTTTACGGCTGTCATGCGCGGCAATATTACCAACTTTGCGAATGAAGTCCATTCTGCGCCAAATATCCATGCCGACAATGTCGCGGAACTCCTCGCTGTTCATTAGGTTAACAAGTGAATCCTGATATGGCATAGTCAGGTCTTTGTCAACAGAATACATCCATTTGACAGCAGACTCCATCGCCCTGCGCGAATTAAACACAGAGCTGTTAATATCAATATGTAAAGTTTTTTCTGCGGCAATTGCAGAATCAGCAAAACTTTCAAATTTTGATTCACTTTTCAAATAATCAAAGTTGGTCATAGTATCACCTACATTTTATATGTACTATTGCTTACTTTATTGAAATTATATAAACATCCGTGCCTTTTCCGTGTGCAAAATAGCCAAGGCTTTCCAAAGGATCAATTTTGATTTGTCGA
>JBJEPR010000065.1:0-5416 GCA_051881335.1 Candidatus Fimenecus sp.
GAATATGCAGGCGAAGCTAATTTTGCAGGTGCACGACGAATTGATTGTGGAGGCGCCCGAAGCCGAGGCGCAAAAAGCGGCGCAAATTGTTTCCGAGGAAATGGAAAACGCCTGCAAAATGAAAGTACGCTTAAAGAGTGATGCCAATATCGGCAAAACTTGGTATGATGCGAAAGGCTGAACTATGAAAACTGTTTATTTTATTTGTACGGGCAACACTTGCCGCAGTCCTATGGCAGAGGGGCTGTTTCGCCTGTATCTTCGTAAAATGCGTATGGAATTTATTACGGTGAAAAGTGCGGGCTTAGCGGCTTGTTGCGGCGACCCGCCGACACAGAATGCCCTAAAAACCGCAAAAGCACTCGGTGCGGATATTTCCGCACACCGCGCGAATGCGCTTACCCCGTATGATTTTACGGATAACGCCTATTTTGTTTGTATGACTGACTCCCACGCGGCGGCATTGCGTGCATATGTTCCCGCCGAACGGCTGATGGTTTTAGGCGTGCCCGACCCGTTTATGGGCGACGAAACGGTCTACCTTGCTTGTGCAAAGGCGATTTTTGAAAAACTGCCCTCGGTTTTTCGCTTTGTATTCGGCTTTGACGCGATTACCCGTATGCAAGCAGAACAGGTCGAGGGGATTGTGCATATTGAAAAGGAATGTTTTTCGCACCCGTGGACAGAACAGGGCATTTCCGAGGAACTCGAAAACCCGACAGCCCGCTTCTTTGCAGCGATAAAGAATAACGAAGTTGTCGGCTATATCGGCGCCAACAACATTGCAGGGGAAGTCTATATTACCAATGTTGCGGTTTTACCCGCATACCGTAAACAGGGGATTGGCGAATTGTTGTTGTCTGTTCTTTTGTCGGTTTCAGAACAGGAAGGGGCACAGTTCGTGTCCTTGGAAGTGCGCGAGAGTAACAAAGCGGCAATTTCGCTCTATGAAAAATGCGGTTTTACGGCGGTTGGAAAGCGCAAAGAGTTTTATCGCGACCCCGAAGAGGATGCCATGATTTATACAAAATTTTTTAAAGCATAAAAGGAGTGTTATGTATGCCGTTTATCAATGTAAAAGTATCCGAAAAAGTGACCGACAGCCAAGTTGAAACCGTCAAAACCGAACTCGGCAAGGCGATTTCGCTGTTGCCCGGGAAAAGCGAAGGGTATTTGATGGTGAATATCGAGGACGGTTGCCGTTTGTATTTCAAGGGCAATCAAGCCGCACCCACGGCGATGTGCGAGGTGAGTGTGTACGGGTCAGCCCCGCGCAATGCGTGTGAGGCGCTGACCGACGAAGTTTGTAAGATACTGGAAAGCGAGCTTTCCGTGCCGCAAAACCGCACCTATGTGAAATTCTCGTTTATAGACACTTGGGGCTATGACGGGTATTTGTTTTAATGCATATGTGCATAAAAATCACCCCTAAATCCGCGGATTTAGGGGTTAACTTTATTCTGCCTGTATAATAGCACGGTTTACGCGTTCGCGCATTTCCAAAATCCATTTAGCCCCGTGCGGATATTCCGAGAAAGTAATCGGTTTTTTTAAATCCTTTTCTAAAACGGCAAGCGTTTTTTCTCTGCCGATTTTACTTTCCAAAAGTTTTAAAGCAAGCATATCCTGAAACGCATCATAAAATACATTCAACCGCAACGAATTATACGGCGTGCCGTCTTTGGCGGGGTAGACCACAAAACTGTCGCCCGAATAGAATGCGCCGCCCGCGTCTGTGACCTTGTACGGGTCGATTAAACCTTTGGAGTATTGTAGGAAATAGAAATTATACCCCCAATGCAAAAAGCCTTTGACATTGAATTTGTAAAGTTGTGCACCCAAAATACGGTTACGCGCCGAGGGCATGGCAAAAAAGCGGTTGGAAACATTGTCTTTCCCTTGTGAACAGCAATAGTAAGTCCAAAGTTCCGGTACTTTGCCGATAAACGGTTCGATATGGTTATTGGCGGGGATAGGTGTTTCCACTAAACCTTTCTCGTATAATTTATAATCCGAAAGTGCGTCAATGATTTTTACATCGGTAAAATATTCGTGCACGATTTTGCTGGCTTTTTTATAGGGGCGCAGCATACCTTTGTTCGGCTCGTCTGAAATGTGGAACAAGCATTTTTCCCGTATCCCTTTTTCATCAATAAACTGTAAAATTGCTTTTGCGAACTGCTCTAAAAAGCGTTTGTAAGGCTTTCCAGCGGCGCGGGTGTTCCAGCCGAAAATCTGCACGGTTTCGCCGGCCTTTTGCGCTACGATCTTCGGCGCGTGCCGTGCGCCCCATTGCGTAAACAGGTGCGACATTTCATAATATGCAATCCCGCATCGGTCACACATTTCAAGCCATTTTTCCAAATTGGCAAAGCCGAAAGAATACCTGTCTTTGCCCGTCACCGTCACATCGACCAACTGCACTGTCGGGCGCTCTCCACCGATTTTTGTGTCGAGCGGCGGCGTAAACAGCGGGGTGAGCACACAGTTCATTCCGTATACGCACGCGCGGCGTAAAAAGTTTTCCGTGATACGCCAGTATTCGTCTGAAAAGACTTCCACACCGTAATATTGCGCAAGACAATCGGTGTGAAACCAGTTAGTGTAAATCAAATCCTGTTTCGGTAAAGTGGCATTGAACACTTCCACGGTCAACTGCAATGCTGTTTCTTCCGCGCCGACACAAACGGTAATTTGTATCTTGTGCTGTCCGACGGGTAAATCCGTATCGGATTGTATTTCCACCCAAACGGCGTTCAACCCGTCATACTCTGCCGTAAAGGCGTTTTCCGCAAGCGGCAGAAGCAAATCGGGGTATGCGTCTTTGTCCTTGGCTATGTAATAATCATCGGCGTCCTTCGGTGCATTAGCACCTGCCGGTATCATTTTTACACAGAAAAACCGCAGCGCATTTTGCAAAGGAGATACAACAGAAAAAGAAATCGTTTCGCCTTTTTTCGCTTCTACTGCGAATTGAAAGGATTTCTTTTCATTTTTAAACATTGAAAATGCAGTGAATTCTGTTTCAACAGTATCCGTATCGGGGAAAACCTTTTCTAAAGAAGAACAAAGCAAAGTTTTGCGTCTATTTGCCAAAACAGCCACCTCATTTTGTGTTTTGAGAATATTTTACAAAAAATCACGCAATTTGTAAAGGCATATGTTCGTTTGTGTGCTTGTAAATTGACGAAAATGGTGGTAAAATACCAAATTGTGAAATTCTGTGTGAAGGTGAATAGCTTGAAGTGTAGAGAAAATTTACGAAATATTGCCATTATTGCGCATGTTGACCACGGCAAAACCACGCTTGTGGATGAGCTTTTGAAGCAAAGCGGTATTTTCCGCACGAATGAAGTTGTGCAGGAGCGCGTAATGGACTCCAATGATTTGGAACGCGAACGCGGTATTACGATTTTGTCCAAAAATACTTCGGTACATTACAAAGATGTAAAAATCAATATCGTGGACACCCCCGGTCACGCGGATTTCGGCGGCGAGGTGGAACGCATTTTGACGAAGGTGGACGGCGTTTTGCTGTTGGTTGACGCGTTCGAGGGCTGTATGCCGCAAACCCGCTTCGTTTTGCGTAAAGCGTTGGCACTTGAAAAGAAGGTTATTGTGGTTGTTAACAAAATTGACCGCCCGGGTGCGCGCCCTGCGGAAGTGGTCGATGAGGTTTTGGACTTGTTTATTGAACTCGGCGCTAACGAGGACCAAATTGATTTCCCTGTGGTGTACGCGTCGGCGAAGGATGGATATGCGTCCTTAGACCCGACTGTGCGCGAAGGGGATATGCGCCCCTTGTTTGACTCTATTCTCGAAAATATAGAGTCGCCCGAGGGCGATATTGACGCACCGTTGCAAGTGCTGTTTTCAAGCCTTGACTATGACGATTATATCGGGCGTATCGGTATCGGCCGTGTAGAACGCGGTCGAATTCACCGCAATGATACGGTTGTGCTTTGCAAAACCGACGGAACACGCGAAAATGTTAAGATTTCGCGTTTGTATCAGTTCGAGGGCTTGAAGCGTGTAGAAGTGGAAGAAGCCGCTGTAGGCGACTTAATTTGTGTTTCCGGTATTGCCGACTTAAATATCGGCGAGACGATTTGCGCACCGGACTGTGTGGAGCCCTTGCCGTTTGTCAAAATTGATGAACCGACCATTTCAATGAACTTTATGGTCAATGACAGCCCCTTTGCCGGGCAGGACGGCAAATATGTGACCTCGCGTAATATTCGTGACCGCTTGTTTAAAGAAGTGGAGACCAATGTCAGTATGCGTGTGGAGGAAACCGATTCTACGGATTGCTTTAAGGTTTCAGGGCGCGGGGAACTGCATCTTTCCATTTTAATAGAAACGATGCGCCGCGAAAATTATGAATTTCAGGTTTCCCGACCGGAAGTGATTACCAAAACCGAGAACGGACAACTGCTGGAGCCGATTGAATTGCTGATTGTAGAAGTGCCGGAGGAATATGTCGGTGCGGTGATGCAAAAAATAGGAGCAAGACGCGGGGAGCTTGAAAATATGGGTACGCGCGACGGCGGGTCAACCCATTTGGAATTTCGTATTCCTGCCCGCGGGCTCATCGGCTACCGCTCGGAGTTTATGACCGATACAAACGGCAACGGCATTATGAACAACCTGTTTGCAGGGTACGAGCCGTATAAAGGCGATATTCAAACGCGCGAGCGCGGGTCGATTGTTGTGCACGAAACCGGTGAAACCAGCGCGTACGGCCTGTTCAATACGCAAGACCGCGGCAGACTGTTTGTCGGTCCCGGTGTACCTGTGTATGAAGGGATGATTGTCGGCGAGTGCGCCAAAAATGAAGATATTGTCTGCAATGTTTGTAAGCAAAAGCATCTGACAAATACCCGTGCTTCGGGCTCTGATGATGCGCTTCGCTTGGTGCCGCATACGGTACTGAGTTTAGAGCAGTCTATGGAATTTATCAAAGAGGACGAATTGGTGGAAATTACACCGCACAGCATTCGGCTTCGCAAAAAGATTTTGTCCAAAGAGCAAAGAATGAAAGACTGGGCAAAACGGAAATAAGGTGAACGACTTTGGTCATTGATTTTCATATGCACGCTTTTCCTGATGCGGTTGCCGAAAAGGCAATTCCCGCACTTTCCAAGTGTTCGGGCGGCGTTGCACCGATGTATGACGGGAAAATCTCCTCTTTAAAAAATGCATTGAAGCAAAGCGGCGCGGATATAGGTGTCGTATTAAACATTGCCACCAACCCGAAACAGCAAAAAAAAGTCAATGATTTTGCGATTTCGCTTGTCGGCGATGACACGCTCATCCCGTTTGGCAGCGTGCACCCCGACAGCCCCGACGCGCTTGATGAATTGGAGCGCTTGAAAGCGGCAGGTATCAAGGGGATTAAACTGCACCCCGATTACCA
>JBJEPR010000066.1:0-5391 GCA_051881335.1 Candidatus Fimenecus sp.
ATAACACCGTTTGGTGGGAAGGGCTTGACAAAAACCCGCCCGTCAACGCAGAAGAGTGGACCGGTATTCAAACAAACGGCGTAGAGTGGAAAGCTGAGGGCAAGAACCTTGCGCATCCGAACTCCCGCTTCACTGCACCCGCAGTCAACTGCCCGTGCATCAGCTCTGAATTTGAAAACCCGCAGGGCGTGCCGATTTCCGCATTCGTGTTCGGCGGCAGACGCGCAAAACTTGCACCCCTTGTGTATCAGTCAAGAGACTGGAATCACGGTGTGTTCGTCGGCTCGATTATGGCGTCCGAAACCACCGCTGCTGCGGCAGGTGCGGTCGGCGTTGTTCGCCGCGACCCGATGGCAATGCTCCCGTTCTGCGGCTACAATATGGGTGACTACTGGAAACATTGGATTGAAATCGGCGAAACCCTTGACCCCGACAAAGCGCCGAAAATCTTCAATGTCAACTGGTTCCGTAAAGATGACGAAGGCAACTTTATGTGGCCGGGCTTCGGTGACAACCTGCGCGTGCTGGAATGGATTCTCAAACGCTGCGACGGCGAAGTTGATGCCAGAGAAACCGCAATCGGCTATCTGCCCTATGCAAAGGACATCAACATCGAAGGCTTGGAGGGCGAGGTCAGCCTCGAATCTCTGGAGAGCATCCTCGATGTAGATAAAGACTTGTGGGCAAAAGAAGCCGACGGCATCGCGGAATTCTATGCAAAATTCGGCGACAAATTGCCGAAGGAGCTTGCCGACGAGCTTGAAACCCTCAAAGCAAATTTGAAATAATCTAAAATCTATTTTGACCGACCGAGAGGCACGCACCTTTCGGTCGGATTTTTGTTGTATATAAACAGTTTTTCAAAATGTGTCTGTAAATGCACCGTTGTGTTTTTTAGGGATTTATGCTAAAATAAAACAGAAAATAATAGGAAAGTAGGTTCAGAATATGCGCAAAACTCTTCCGCTTACCGATGGTTGGTACTTTAAACAAAATGTGGACGCGTCTGCCCACGCCCCGAAAAAAGCGGGCAAAGATTTTGAAAGCGTCACCCTGCCGCACACTTGGAACGCCCTCGACGGGCAGGACGGCGGCTTTGATTATGCGCGCTGTGCGTGTTGGTATACCCGTACTGTTTCGGTGAAACCGGCAAAGAATGAGCGTGTTTTTGTGGAGTTTTTGGGTGCGAACTCGATTTGCAAGGTGTTTGCCAACGGCAAACAAGTTGCCGAGCACAAAGGCGGCTTTTCCACCTTCCGCTGTGAAGTGACCGACCACATTCACTTCGGTAAATTGAAACTGACCGTGCTTTGCGACAACAGCGAAAATAAAGAGGTTTACCCGCAAACGGCGGATTTCACCTTTTTCGGCGGGCTGTACCGCGGCGTGAACTTAATCACCGTGCCCAACACGCATTTTGATTTGGATTATTACGGCACGCCCGGCGTCGCCGTGACGCCGAAAGTGAATGACGACGGCAGTGCCGATATTACCCTCGATGCGTACATTGCTAATGCCAAAGCAGGGCAAAAGGTGCGCTTTACGGTGGACGGCGAAACGGTAGAGGTCGATGCCGCAAAACAGTGCACCGCCGTGATGCATTTTGAAAATCCCCATTTGTGGAACGGCAGAATTGACCCGTATTTGTATACTGTTACCGCCGAATTGACCGACGCTGACGGCTTCGCGCTCGATGAAGTCTCCCAGCGCTTCGGCGTGCGCACATTCTCGGTAGACCCCGAAAAAGGCTTTTTCTTAAATGGTAAGCCGTATCCTCTCCATGGCGTTTCCCGCCATCAGGACAGACTGGATATGGGCTGGGCAATCACCGAAAAAGAGCACCGCGAGGATATGGAGCTCATTGCCGAAGTCGGCGCAAACACCATTCGTTTGGCGCATTATCAGCACAGCGGTACTTTCTACGATTTGTGCGACGAATACGGTATGATTGTTTGGGCGGAAATCCCGTTTATTTCGAACTTTATAGATAACGATGCCGCCCGCGCAAACACCGCCTCGCAAATGAAAGAATTGGTCTTGCAGAATTATAATCACCCCTCGATTGTCTGCTGGGGCATCGCCAATGAAATTACCATCGGCGGCGAAGTGCCGAGCTTGTTTGACAACCTCCATATGCTCAACGATTTGTGCCACGAGCTCGACAAAACCCGTCTGACCACCATGGCACAGCTGTCTATGGTCGAAATGGACAGCAAAATGAACGAAATCACCGATTTGGTTTCCTATAACCACTACTTCGGTTGGTATATCGGCGATGTCGCGGACAACGGCCCGTGGCTCGATGAATTCCACCAAATGCATCCCGATATTTGCCTCGGTGTGTCGGAATACGGCTGTGAGGGGATTTTGAAATATCACAACGACCACCCGCAGGTGCAGGATTATTCCGAGGAATATCAGGCATATTATCACGAAAAAATGCTGGAAACATTTCAGGCGCGTCCCTATCTTTGGAGCACGCATGTTTGGAATATGTTCGATTTCGCCAGCGATATGCGCGATGAGGGCGGCGTAAAGGGCAGAAACAACAAAGGACTTGTCACTTTTGACCGCAAAACCAAAAAGGACAGCTTTTATATTTATAAAGCCTATTGGACGACCGCGCCGTTTGTGCATCTTTGCTCGCGCCGCTATGCGGACAGACCGACCGAAACCGTGACAATGAAAGTGTATTCCAACTGCGACAATGTGACCCTGTTTGTCAACGGCGAAGAAGTCGGCACGCTTACAGGCAGTAAGGTGTTTACCTTTGAAAATGTGGCGCTCAAAGATGGCGAAAACACCGTGAAAGCTGTTTCGGGCGATGTGTCCGATGAAATGACCTTGCGCCGCGTGGCTGAACCCAATCCCGCGTACGAACTTGCCGGCGGCAAAGTGGGCGAGGGTGCGAAAAACTGGTTTGAAGGCAGTGAGGAAAGCAAACTGGAAATGACCTTCCGTGACGGGTATTTGTCCGTGCACGATAAATTGGGCGATTTGATGAAAACGCCCGCAGGCGAAAAATTGATTGCGGGCGCGATTGACTTTGTCGCCAAGGAAATGAATATGAGCATCGGCAAAGGGATGCTCTCGATGATTAAAAATTTCACGGTGGAAAAGGTGTTTTCCATGGCGGGCGCACGCGTGCCGCAGAGCCTTTTGCCCGTGGTCAACGCTGTGTTACAGCAAATTCCGCGTCCGGGTGCCGATGTTCCCGAAACGGAAAAAACACTGCCGGCAAACGACGGCGCATACTCGGTGTATGACGAAATTTCGGATTTGCTCAAAAACGATGCTTGCAAAGCCGTACTTTTGGAACTTCTGCAAATGCTGTCTGAAAAACTCGGCGTGCCTGCAGGTGAAGGAATGCTGTCTATATTCGGCGGCTTCACGGTGCATCAGTTGATGTGTGCGGCAGGCGAAGCACTTCACGAAGGCTTTGAAGCTGAAACCAACGAAAAATTACAGGCGATTGCCAAGGCGTAAAATATAAAAATATAAAATCACCCCGTCAAGAAAAACTTGACGGGGTGAACTGTTGTATGGATACCTTATCTGTTTAAACAACCGTATAAGAAAATATGAATTGCCGTGCGGAACAACTCGTTTTGTGCATCAATAAAGCCCGTAAGATTGGTTTGCGGGCTGATTTCCGGAGTGCCGATGCTGGTGGTGATGTAATCAATCGCCGTGAAGAACAGCGCAACCAGTACCCGTTGTTGCTGTTCGTCCTGTGGAAAATGGAACAGTACAATTTCACGCAGCTTCTCTTTTACCGATTCGTTAAAGAACTGTGCGCGCACCTGCATCAGTTCTTCCCGCAGTTCGGGCGGCGGCAGGGTACGCGACTCAATAAATAGGTTCAGCATTTCGGGATTTTCTTCCCAAAAGCGCCGAAACAGCTGATAAAGCGATACCAGATTTTGCTCAAAATCCGCCTCGTGGTCGATTTCAAATTGCCGCATATGCTTGGCAAATTCCTGATAGCAATAAGCAACCGCTTTAAAATAGATTTCCGCCTTGCCGTCGTAATGGTGGTACAGCCTGCCTTTGGAAATGCCACCGTTCTGGCAAATGCGGTTAATCGAAGCGGCAGAATAGCCGTATGCGCTGAATTCAGAAATTGCAGTTTTAATAATCTGTTCCTTACTGATTTGCGTCTTTTGCTCCTGCTTCAAAGAAAAAGTCCCCCTTATCCTTTGCTGTTATCAGTATACCACGAAGCAAAACACTTGTAAAGTAAAACAGACCACACATTTCAAAAATCGGCACAATCCGTAAAAAAGCGTTGCAAAAATAAAAAAACTACGCTATGATTAAACCGATAGATATAAAATTCGGAGGTGCTTTTTTGGACAGACAGACCATATGTACCGCCATTCAAAACGGTGAAACCGCGCTCGGCGTAGAATTCGGTTCTACGCGCATCAAAGCGGTGCTCATCGACGCGGACTGCAAGGTGCTTGCACAGGGAAGTTATGATTGGGAAAATCAACTGATAGACGGCATTTGGAGTTATCCGCTTCCCCTTGTGTTGGAAGGCTTGCGCGGGGCGTACAGCGAAGTCAAGCAAGCGGTGCGGGAGAATTACGGTGTTACCCTAAAATCCATCGGTAGTATTGGCATTTCCGCGATGATGCACGGCTATTTGCCCTTTGATAAAAGTGGTGAACAGCTTGTGCCGTTTCGCACCTGGCGCAATACCATTACGGAAACCGCCTCGGCAGAATTGACCGAACATCTCTCGTTCAATATTCCCCAGCGTTGGAGTGCGGCGCATTTGTATCACGCGATTTTAGAAAATGAGTCGCATTTACAAAATATAGCTTTTTTAACTACCCTCGCGGGATATGTGCATTGGCAGTTAACGGGGGAAAAGGTGCTCGGCGTGGGCGAGGCGTCGGGTATGTTCCCGGTGGACAGCAGCACTTGCGATTATGACTGTGCAAAACTTGCCGTTTTTGATACGCTCGCCGCCAAACACGGCTTTACAAAGCCGCTTTACACCCTTTTACCGAAAGTCCTTTCGGCAGGTGAGGCGGCGGGTACACTCACCGAAACAGGCGCGCGGTTATTAGACCCGACAGGCGACCTCGCCAGTGGTATTCCGTTTTGTCCGCCCGAGGGCGACGCGGGAACGGGTATGGTGGCGACCAACAGTGTTGCACCCTTAACAGGCAATGTTTCGGCAGGGACTTCTATTTTTGCGATGGCTGTGCTTGAAAAACCGCTCTCCGCCGTTTACCCGGAAATTGATATGGTCACAACGCCTACGGGCGCGCCTGTCGCAATGGTGCATTGCAATACCTGCACCTCTGATTTAGACGCGTGGGTAAACCTCTTTGCCGCAGTGTTAAAAGGTGCAGGCGCAGAAATTTCGAAGCCTGCGCT
>JBJEPR010000067.1:0-5326 GCA_051881335.1 Candidatus Fimenecus sp.
GTGTTCGCAGAATTCGCGGAAAGCACTTCGTCTTCCGATTTGGAATTCTGCAACGAGTAAATGCCGTTGACATTTATCTCCTGATTCTCCAGAAGGCAGATGGTATCGGGATACGCCTTGTCACCCCAAAAAACCAAAGCAAATATGACAGAGGCAGCAACTAAACTGAAAAGGCTGAAAAACTTGAATAATTTCCTCATTTTTCACCTCCGCACGCGGTTTTTCGGACCGCAATATTACTTTGTGCGAATCGTGAAAAAATATAAACGGAAAAATAAGACTTTACGGTGCAATTTAGTATTGCATAAAACCGTAAAGCCTTTTTTTGTTTTTTTATTTTTTTAAAGTTAAAAGGATATCTTCAACAGCCTCTTCCGATGTTTTACAGTCCGAGGATACGGTGATGTCGGCATATTTTTGATAAAACGGCAAACGCTCATAATAAATATCATCAATGGTTTGTCCTTTGGTCGCCGCAACCCCGCGCGTTTTAATATTGTTCAGGCGGGATTTAACGGTTTCCAGTGATACATCTAAAAACACAATGACGCCGTTGCGTTTCAGCTTTTGCATAGCCGCATCGCGAAACACCGCGCTGCCGCCGGTGGCAATCACACAATTTTCACAGTCCAGCGAGAGAATTGCCGCACATTCCGCGTCTAAAAAATGTGCAATACCGTCAGTATCAATAATCTCCTGTAAAAGGCGCTTTTCCCGCTGTTGAATCACCAAATCCGTATCACAGAAGCCAATACCCAGTGTTTTTGCCAGGATAACGCCGACCGTACTTTTGCCCGAAGCAGGCATACCGATTAAAACAATGTTTTTCATCAAATAGAAATCTCGTGTGCCAGTCTGTATAAATCCAAATCAATGCACTTTTTCATATTGAGCGCCTCAAAAATATCAAAGTCTACGATTTGGTCTTTTTGCATAGCAACCACTCGATTACCGATACCCTCTTTTAACAGTTCGACCGCTCTGTAACCCATTTGACTGCCGACAACTCTGTCGCGTACTGTCGGTGACCCGCCGCGTTGAACATGGCCGAGAATGGTTGCACGGGATTCTACGCCGGTTTCCTTTTCAATGCGCTCTGCCATTTCCTGCACACCGCCGATGCCTTCTGCAACTACAATAATAAAATGGCGCTTGCCGGCCTTTTGCGTACGCTGCATACGCTCAATGACATCTTTTTCAAAGTCAAACGGTACTTCGGGAATTAAAATGGTCGTCGCACCGCAGGCAATACCCGCATTTAATGCAATATATCCTGCTCTTCTGCCCATAACCTCAACGACCGAGCAACGGTCGTGCGATTCAGAAGTATCACGCAGACGGTCAACCATTTCCATAACGGTATTCATAGAAGTGTCGTACCCAATCGTATAGTCACAGCAAGCAATGTCGTTGTCAATCGTGCCGGGAATACCAACGCAGGGCACCCCGCGCAAGGAAAGGTCACGCGCACCGCGGAAAGAGCCGTCACCGCCGATAACAACGATACCTTCCATTTGCATTTCCTTGCAAACATCTATTGATTTCTGTATACCTTCTTCGGTTTTGAATTCAGGACTTCTGGCAGAATACAGAATTGTACCGCCTCGGTTGATGATGTTGGAAACGCTCCGCAAGTTCATTTCATACATATCACCGTACATAAGTCCGTTGTAGCCGCGGCGAATACCCATAACACGGAACCCGTTTTCGCAACCGGAACGAACAACCGCGCGAATGGCGGCATTCATACCCGGCGCATCGCCGCCGCTTGTTAACACACCGATGGTTTTCATAATCCTTCACCTCAAAAATCAATTCTTATATACATCAAAATACTATAATACACAAAACCGCAATATTGTCAAGTAAATATCTTCCATTCTAACAAAAAGACTGATTTATTTCAACATAACGCCTTTTTCACCCAAAAGCAGTTTCAGTTCGTTCAGCAAAGGAATATTCACATCTACGCCCCGTGCGGAAACATACTTTTTCTTGGTGTCATTATAATACAAATAAACAGGAATATTCCCCTCGAAAATCGAAAGCAAGTTTTTCACTGTATGGTCTTGCGGGCTGTTTAAAGTATCTACAAGCAGCATCAATCCTGTTTGAATTTCATTCGGAATCGCTTGGGTTTTCTGTGGCGAATTTACCTGCTTTAACGATTGCCGTGAGAGGCCTTCTCCGACAGCATCCGCATTCGGGCAGGGAGAAATACGATCAGGAATGACCTTTGCGCTCTCCTCTTCTCGCAAAGAAACACGGCCCTCCACAAGCAGGATATTCCCAACTTGTAAAAGATGCGAAAACTGTGCATAAATCTTGGGGAATATCAAAAGTTCAATACTGCCGTACAAATCCTCAACTGTTGCAAAAGCCATCGTGGTATCGTTTTTGGTGGTTTTCTTTTTCACTGCGGTTATAATGGCAAGCAGTTTTACAGGCATTCCGTCCGCAATACGGCTCATCTGGTCATCACCCGCATCGCACAAGTCGGAAATGCGCGTCACACGCAATTTTTCGGAAAGGGCAATATGCTCCGCCATAGGGTGTCCTGACAAATACAGCCCCGTTGCATCTTTTTCCATTTGCAGTCTTTCCAATATCGGAAACTCTGTGCAACGCTGATATTTTGGTTCATACGCAACCGGCTCTGCCGCGCCGATGGAAAACATATCCAACTGTCCGTCTAAATTACGGCGGGATTCCCCGTCGAGGCCTGCAACAATATCCGCAAAATTTTGAAGCATTTCGCGGCGGTTTAAGCCCAAATTGTCTAATGCACCGCTTTTGATTAATCCTTCAACCGCTCGTTTATTGAAATCTTTCCCATACAGTCGCTTACAAAAATCATAAAAATCCGCAAAACGGCCGTTTTTGGCGCGTTCCTCGGTAATCATACGGATAAAACCCTTACCGAGATTTTTTATTGCCGAAAGACCAAACCGTATGGCGCCGTCGCCTGTCGGAGCAAATGCATACACACTTTCGTTCACATTCGGCGGTAAAACACGAATGCCCATACGCGTGCAATCGGCAATATAGGCAGCGATTTTTGCTGTATCGTCAATGACGCTTGTCAAAAGCGCCGACATAAACGCACAAGGATAATGACATTTCAAATAAGCAGTTCTGTATGCAACAACCGCGTATGCGGCAGAGTGCGACTTGTTGAATGCATAAGACGCAAACGAGGACATATCGTCGAAAATGCTGTTTGCCGCGCTTTCCGAAATACCGTTAGCGACGCAACCACAGCATACCGTATTGCCGTTTTCATCGGTTTGCCCGTGAATAAAATATTCGCGTTCCTGTTCCATTACCTTGTGTTTTTTTTTGGACATAGCGCGGCGCACCACATCGGCGCGGCCGAAAGAATAACCGGCAAGTGTACGGAAAATCTGCATCACTTGCTCCTGATAGACCATACAGCCGTAAGTGACATCTAAAATCTCCTTTAACTGCGGCGCTTTATAGTGAATTCGCTCGGGGTGGTGTCGGTTCTCGATATAATCGTCAATCGAATCCATAGGTCCCGGTCGATACAGCGAAATCACCGCAATAATATCTTCAATATTTTGCGGTTTCAGCCGTGTCAGTACGCTTCGAAGTCCTGCAGATTCACATTGAAACACGCCGTAGGTCAAGCCTTTTGAGAACATTTCATAGGTTTTTTTATCGTCTAACGGAATGGTTTCCATATTAAAATCCGGCTGACGCTTCCGAATCATTTTTTCGGCATCGCTGATCACCGTCAGCGTGCGAAGCCCCAAAAAGTCCATTTTGAGCAGCCCAAGCTCCTCAATCGTGGTCATTGTAAATTGCGTAACAACTGCCTCATCGTTGCGCGCAAGCGGAACATATTCACTGACGGGCCTGTCCGTAATCACTACACCTGCCGCATGTGTGGAGGCGTGCCGCGGCATACCCTCTACACTTTTTGCCGTGTCAATCAACTCGCGGATTTTTTCATCCTCATCATAGAGCTTTTTCAATTCCGCATTCTTTTTTAATGCGGTTTCAATCGTAATGCCAAGCTCTCGCGGAATTTGCTTAGAAACAGAATCCACCGTATTATATGGGATACCTAATACTCTGCCGACATCACGGATTGCACCGCGCGCCGCCATAGTACCGAAAGTCACAATCTGCGCCACATGGTCTTTGCCATATTTTTGAATAACATACTCAATAACTTCTTCACGGCGTTCATAGCAAAAGTCCACATCAATATCCGGCATACTCACGCGCTCCGGATTTAAAAAGCGCTCAAAAATCAAGTTATAGCGCATCGGGTCAATGCCCGTAATGCCCATACAGTATGCGGCAATGCTTCCCGCGCCGGAACCTCTGCCGGGGCCGACGGGAATATCTTTGGATTTTGCATAGGCAATAAAATCCGCAACGATTAAGAAATAATCGACATACCCCATTTTTTGGATAACGGACAGTTCATACTCCAAGCGTTCAATATGTGTTTCGGGAACAGTTTCCCCGTAATTCTTATACAGCCCCGCATAGCACTTCTCACGAAAATACGCAAAATGGTCTTGATGCTCGGGTACATCGAAATGCGGCAATTTGGTTTTGCCGAATTCAAATTCCACATTGCACATTTCCACAATTTTTGCAGTATTTTCAATCGCCTCAGGCACATAAGAAAAGGTTTCGCGCATTTCAGCTTCGGATTTTAAATAGAATTCATCCGTGCCGAATTCCAACCCTGTATCTTCGTCAATCGTATGGTTGGTTTGAATACAAATCAGAACTTTTTGAACCTTCGCATCCTCTTTTTTGATATAGTGGACATCATTTGTTGCAACAAGCGGTATCCCGGTTTCGCGGGACAGACGGAGCAAATCAGGCAAAATTTCCTTTTGCTCTTTCATACCGTGGTCCTGTAGTTCCAAATAATAATTTCCCTGACCAAATACTCGGTTATACCAAAGCGCAGTTTCCTTAGCGCCCTCATAATCTTTCACAGACAGCTTCCGTGGGATTTCCCCTGCGAGGCAAGCAGAGAGTGCAATCAATCCCTCGTGATATTGCTCCAAAAGCGCCTTATCCACACGCGGGCGCACATAAAAGCCGTCTACCCATGCTTTGGAAACCATTTGAATTAAGTTTTTATAGCCCGTTTCATTTTTACAAAGCAAGACCAAATGGTAACGCTGGCTGTCCAGCCCGTGTACTTTGTCGGTCAAATTGCGCTCGGCAACATAGACCTCACAACCGATGATTGGTTTAATTCCGTTTTCTTTGGCGGCTTTGTAAAAATCTACTGCACCAAACATATTGCCGTGATCGGTAATGGCAAGTGCTG
>JBJEPR010000068.1:0-5296 GCA_051881335.1 Candidatus Fimenecus sp.
GAGCAGCGGTCTCCAAAACCGCGTGCCGAGGGTTCAAGTCCTTCTGCCCCTGCCACACGAAAAGCCTTGGAAATCCTTGATACATAAGGGTTTGCAAGGCTTTTCTATTTTTTCTTATTTTTAAAAATATCCTGTAAACAGACATAAAAAAGTGTAAATAAATATAAAAATGCAAGTCAAAATGCAAGTCAAAAAAATTTCAATTTTTTAAAACTTTTTTGCAATGACCTTGACGCTTTTAGCGAAGGCTTTAACCGTATTATTGACGGATATGAGGTTATGACACGCGCTCGTTGGACTATCCGCCGAAAAATCGTAAAAATCGAATATTTCGACAAATAAAAAAACACCCGCACCGAGCACTTTAACTGGACTTTTTCGACAGACTGACGGGCGGGGTTGAACCCCGCCCGTTTGTTATTGTTCACGCGTCCAAATGGTTTACACGCAAAATGCGATATCGTCTATACCGGCATCAGTCTATTTCATAGGTGTTTGTATCCAAATCCACAGTAACAGTTGTGCCGTCCGCATAGGTAGCCCTTTGGCGACGGGTAGTGCCTAGAAATTCGTGCTTGACCATTTCTTGATTATAGAGTTTTGCCTGCAAATCGGCAAGGGGTGTAATGCGGGCAATCTCTTTTTTGAGGTTCTCATCGTCCAAAAGCTCTGTATCGGTGGTGCGATTATCTGTGCCGATTTTACTTACCCCCGTACCGAACGGGCTGATATACGGCATACCTGCGCAAAGCGCACAGTACATATCGCCGTTGTCGCCTTTGGGGATGCCCCAGTTGTGAAACCAATTCCACGGCACCATAATACAGTCGTGGAACACAAGATTGCCGAGCGGCACGGGAATACCTACCGCCTGCCCGTTTTCCTGCGGGCGCAGGGTGAAAGGTCCGTGGTGCACAAGGGCTATATGATTTAACAGTTGCATTGCCGGCTCTTCCGAAGACATAATCAAGCCCTTGTCGTTGAGATACTCGAAACATTCTGCACGGTGCTTTATACTTTGTTCTCTTGTGATTTTATGGTCAGGGTGAAAGCACTCGTCGCCGTTCATAACGGAGAACACATCAAGATACGCCCCCTGCACATCGACACCGTGTTCTTCCAATTCCGAATATGTTTTTTGCACAAATTCCAGCGCCTGCGAGGCGCACAGGAAGGTGTGCTCGCCGCCGTCCCAAATGGAGCAATATGGGTGTGCGCCGTCAATTTTTGTTACGGCTTTCTCTATGGAGAACACGGGCGAAGAATAGTAAAAATCTCTGTATTGGTCGTGAAGTGCAAAGATATAGCCAAGTTCACGGCTGACTTTGGAAAATTCCGAGAAGCCCTCCCAACCGCCTGCCGCTTCACAGGGCGGCAAAATGTATGGGTGTTTGTTGTCGTAGCCGTCCTTGCCCCAGCCGTCGGTGTGGATATACAGTTTATCGAGTCCGCACGCTTTCAGTTTTTTCATTTGTTCTGCACGCTCGTAAAAGGTGGCATACAGAATTTCATTTGTGCCGTTTTTATCGTAAAATTTGGACTTTTCGTTGATTTTGGAATAGATTTTGTGGTGCAACACAGGACAACCGATCAGCTTTTGAATGTTTTTATTTTTCTTGATTTTATCGTCAATGGAAACAAACTGATTTGTTTCCATTAAGTATTTTCGGTAGTCTTTTGCTATGGTGTTGTAGTCGCCTTGTTCGTGGAAAATAAAGCGGATTTTGCGCGCATAGGAAAGTTTCCCAAGGGAGGACATCCAATGCACGGAATTCAGAAAGGCTTTATGCTTGCCGAACGAAGAAAACATACACGCGTCATAGGGCGTTTCCACAATCGCCGTGAAAGTGTGACCGTCACACGCCCTACCCCAGATGGGCATATAGCAGTCGCCCGTGTTGATTTTGCGCAAGTAATGTGCAAAGCCGAAAGTGGAGGCAAAGTTTTCTGTATAGCCGTCGGGCAGTAAAAAGCCCTGACGCATCGCGTCAATATGATAGGATTTTTCACCTTTTTTCTTTGCATTGAACGGTGCGGGAAAGTAAACCGCCTGAATATCAAAGCCTGTTTCGTTATCCGCTTGAATAGAAAATTCAACGGTATCTTCCCCTGTGATTTCCGCCGTGCAAATAAGCGCAAAGGTAAGTTTCTTACCGAAAGCAATATAGTTTTCATAGCGGCAGACAATGCGGTTTTCGTCTTTTTCCACTGTCTTTTTCAAAGCGCTCATCAGCGGGCGGTAAGTGCTGATATACTTTTTTCCAACCTTTTTGCGGATGATAATATACGGCCGTCTGCCGTCGCTCACCCAGGAAAAACCCTTGTGCTTGATTTCGTAATCCCCTGTTACGGGGCTGTAAGACAGTTGTATATTTTTGTTTTTCATTTACTTAACCTCTATTTCAAGCATCAGGACCGATGTCTCATTCCACCTGTTCCAATTTATAAACTACAGACGAAAAATCGGTAAGGCTGTGCCCGTTTTCGCTTTGCTCGTTGCCTTGATAATTTTGCAAAAACAGAAGTCCGTGTCGCATAAGTACCTCGCCGCTTGCTTTTACACCCGTTTTATCCACGGCATACACCTTGTCGGGCGAAAGCCCCATAAGCTTGAATTTCGGCAGCTGTGAAACGGGAAAAACAAGTTTTTGGAACAGCAGAACATAGGCGGTTTTTCGGTCGGCGCTGACGAGTTGCCAAGCGGTAAAATTCCCCGAAAAGCCGTCGGTCAGCCGATAAAAAGTACCGTTTATAATATCCGCGCGCATTGCCTTGTACGCGGCAATATAGGCTTTCAAGGCTTCTAATTCCGTCTGTGGCAGTTTGGTTAAATCATACTGCAACCCCAACACACCGAAGGAGGCAACCGCATAGCGTGTTTCCAAAGCACTTGTGCGTTTGGTTTGGTGATTGGGCACGGCGGCAATGTGATTGCACATCACGCTTACCGGGTAGCCGTAGCTTGTGCCCTCTTGGATAAGCGTACGGGAAAAGGCATCGGTATTGTCCGAAGTCCAGCCAACGGGCATAAAGCAGAGCATACCGAGGTCAAACCTTGCACCGCCGCTGGCGCACAGTTCAAATAATACATTCGGAAAACGCGCGGTAATTTCGTAAAGCACGCGGTAAAGCCCGCACACATAACGGTGCTGTACCGTATAAAGCGGATTTATGGCAGAGGTAAAATCGGAAAACATACGGTTAAAATCCCATTTTACATAATCCGCACCGCTGGCTTTGATGACTGATGAAAGCGTTTCAATTAAAAAGTCCTGCACATCGGTACGCGACAAATCGAGCACATACTGACTGCGTCCCAAAACGCTTCTCCCCTGTTCTGTGCCCAGCGCCCAATCGGGGTGTGCTTCAAAAAGGCGGCTTTTTCGGCTAATCATTTCGGGCTCGACCCAAATACCGAGTTTCAATCCCTTTTTGTGCACATATTCCGCCACGGCTTTCACGCCGTTCGGGAATTTTGCGCGGTTTTCCTGCCAATCGCCCAAGGAAGAGGTATCGTCATTGCGCTCCCCAAACCAACCGTCGTCAATGACGAGCAGTTCCGCACCGATTTCGGCGGCACAATCCGCCAAAGCGCACAGCTTTTCTTCGGAAATATCAAAATACACGCTCTCCCAGCTGTTGAGCAAAACGGGCTTCGGCGTAAATGCCCACGCTTTTGGCAGGATATGATTTTTCACAAATCCGTGCATATTTTCGGAAACGCCGTTGTAGCCGTTTTCGGAATAGGTCAGCACGCTTTCGGGCGTAAAAAAGGTTTCATTCCCCTGTAAGTCAAATTGAAACCCCACGGGCGAAATGCCGTTTAACACCCGTACGCCGCCGTAGGGCGAAACCTCGAACACCTCGCGGTGATTGCCGCTGTAAATGAGATTAAAGCCGTAGCTTTCGCCTGAAACATTGTCCGCTTTTTGCGCGGCTACCATCACAAACGGATTGTGCCACGCGCCCGACGCGCCGCTTTTGGAGTCACAAATGATTTTGCCTGCCGACAGCGCCTGTTCGTGCTTAAAGCGTTCCCGCGACCACGCGCCGTCAAAGGTAATGCATTTATAGTCACCCTGCGGCAAATCCAACTGCATACTCGAAAGGTTTTTGACGGTGACCGCCTGTTTTGCCGCCCCCACCTCGGCATAGCGCGTAATCACATCGCACTTTTCAAACACCTGATAGTAAAGCCGCAGCTCGGTTTCGGACTGTTTATCCCGCAAAGTAACGCATAAACAGCCGTCGCCGCTGTGCGCCTGTGCAAAATCGGGGCGCTTCGACGGGGCTTGCGACACGGTATACCCCGCATAGGAAAAGCCGCAAAGCACATCGCCACAGTTGACGGTACAACCGTTTTCGCGCAAATCCCCGTTGCCGAGAGCGGAATACTCAAACTGCATTGCGTCAATGCCGTAGGCAATATCGTTTTCGGGATATAATGCCGATACAAGAAGCATTGACCGCTGTTCAAAAAAAGCGCTGTAATCCGTTTGCGGCGCTATGTTTTTGCCGTAATACAAATGCTGTAAATCGCCGTGCGCGGTGACGGCAAAGATGTAAGAGGTATTTTTTGTATTTAAATGAAAGACATTGTCTTTGATATAAATTCCGTTTTGCATACGCGTTCTCCTTTTTACAGCACATCGACACAAATGCAAATCGGCAAATCGTTTGCACGCTTTTCGGGGAGCGTTATTTGTAGGTATTTGCTGTTTTGCCGGAAGGTTAAGTCTTGCTTTTCGCCCAAAATATGTACGCGCTGAATGTCATAGCGAATACCGTGCTCCGCCGCAAAACGCATGGACTGGATTTTGAGCGTTTGCGGCAGCTTGTTGCCCATGGGGAAAATATAGAGTTTGCCGGGCTTCGCGGTAAAGCAAAAATCCTTTTGAGTAAATTTTTTGTTTTCTTGAAACGCGCCGTTTTTGGTCTTTTTCCCCTCAAACGGGCAGACTTCAAAGGGATTGGAGCCGTAAATTGCCTCGCCGTTTACACAAAGCCATTTGCCGATTTCAAGAAGCACTTTCTTTTCCTCGTCACAGATTGTGCCGTCGGGTTTCGGCCCCACATTGAGCATATAGCATCCGTTTTTGGAAACCACCTCAATCAGATTGCGGAGAATTTCGCCCGCCGTTTTGAATTGGTTGTTTTTGGTGTATCCCCAAGAGTTTTTCGCAATTGCGGTGTCGTTTTGCCAAAGTTCCCGCGCAACGCCGTCAATCTGCCCGCGTTCCACATCGTAACTCGCACAGCCGTCAAATACAGAGCCGCATTTATAAAATACGCAAAC
>JBJEPR010000069.1:0-5261 GCA_051881335.1 Candidatus Fimenecus sp.
AGAAAAACTAAAAAGTTTTCAACATCAAAGGTGGAAAACTCAACACCTTTGGTTTGTCATATCCAAAATACAACAATTTTCCACAAAAATTTAAACATTAGCCTAATTTTTAACAAAAACTAACCGGGACTCACTTCTTCGTGAATCCCGGATTTTTATTAGGCTGTTTTTTTACAGCCCCTTTTATCTGTTTTGCTGTATTTGTTCTGCGTCAGCGTTCTTCGCGATAGTAATTTAATCCAAGCGAAGCCGGCTGTGCAGATTTATTGTTTTTGCGTACAGAGGAGAAAATCAGTACCAATGCCGTAATGATGAACGGCAGGGCTTGATACAGCTGTGACGGAATTTTATCCAAGAAGCCAAGGGCTTTCGGGAACGCATGCGCCAAAGAGCCGCTGTAAATCTGCAAGGTGTTAAAGAAACCGAATACCAGTGTACCGAGAATGGCCGCCAGCGTATTCCAATTTGCAAAAATAACCAAAGCAACGGCAATCCAACCGTAGCCGTTGATCCAACAGTTACTGCCCTCAAAGCTGCCGCCGAGGTTTAAGCCCATATAGTAGCCGCCTATGCCCATAATCCCCGAGCCGAGAATAATGTGAACATATTTATACAGTGTAATATTGATGCCCAAAGAGTCCGCCGCGGCAGGGTTTTCCCCGATGGCGCGCAGGCGAAGCCCGGCTTTGGTTTTATTGAGATAAAACCAAACTGCTATGGCAATCAGAATGCCGAGATACACAAGGATATTATGGGAGAAAAGCGCCTTGCCAATGACCGGAATTTTGGACAGTAACGGAATTTCAATCGGATTTTTAAATCCGTTGTTAATATTCTCATACTGCGTCATCACGGGCCAAGAAGCACTCAATCCCTTGCCGATAAAGAAGAATAAACCGACGCCGAAGGTAGTCATCGTAAGACCGGTGACATTTTGATTGGCCTGCATTGTTACGGTCAGCACGGCAAAGATGATGCCGAACAGCCCTGCACAAACAAACGAAGCCAAAATACCGACGGTCAGCGAATTTGCAGAACAACCGATGAGGTAACCGAAAATCGCACCAACCGCCATAATGCCCTCCACACCGAGGTTAAGACTGCCGGATTTTTCAATGACAATTTCACCGACTGTACCGTACAGAAGCGGAATGTTATAAATTACGATATTGAACAGAAACAGGGTAAAAACATCTAAAGAATTCATTCTGCCGCACCTCCCTGTTTCTTTGTATTTTTGCGGAATACCAATTTAAACCGTATAAAGAAATCCGCCGCTAACACGAAAAACAAAATGATGCCTTGCAACAAATCCGCAAAATTGGAGTCTATAATCGGGAACTGTGTACTTGCCGCCTGCACACCGTACTGCATAATACTGATGAGTAAAGCAACGCCGAAAATCGCAAATGTGTTAAGTTTTGCAAGCCAAGCAACGATAATCCCCGTCCATCCGACATTGTTGGTCACGGAAGTAGACAAAACCTTGGCACCCGAAACATAAAATCCGCCGGCCAAGCCAATCAGCGCCGCCGACAGAAACATCGTACGGACAATAATTTTAGATACATTCATGCCGGCATAGCGTGCGGTGTTGGCGCTGTCGCCAACCACCGAGATTTCATAGCCTTGCTTTGTCTTTTTTAAATAGAAATACACGCCAACGCAAATGAGCAGCGCAAAAATAAACGATATATTTAAAGAGAATTTTCCGATAGAAATTGTCGGCATAAATGCCGCTTCCGGGAATTTTTGAAACACCGGACGAACAGACTCGTCACTCAAATAAAAATTCCACGATGCCTGCGTTTCGCCGAAAAAGCGAAGCAAATACAGCGCGATATAGTTCAGCATCAAAGTAAGCAGGGTTTCATTCGTTCGAAAGCGCACATTCAACATCGCTACAATGCCGCCGTACAGCCCCGCGCACAGCATAGATGCGACAAACATCAACAGCAACAGCGGCAAGGAGGACATCGAATTGCCGAATTTCAAAGCAACGGTAGCGGCGGCAAGCGCACCGATAATAAACTGGCCCTCACCGCCGATATTCCAAAAGCGCATTTTAAAAGACAGAGAAAGGGCAAGAGAAGTAATTAAAAGCGGCACAAATACCGTCAAAAGTCCTTCCACACTTTTATAAGCAAAACGGCTGCCAAGCATACCGATAGTGAACATATCTTTATACAGCACCAAAGGATTCACGCCGATAGCAAATAACAAAATACCGCCGACTGTAAGTGCCAATAAAATGGCAAGCAAATAAAAGGCAACCTTTAAAAGCGGGTGAATGCGGTCGCGTTTAACAACGCGCACCAGCGGTTCTCTTTGTTTACTCACTCCACATCCCCCTCTTTAATATTGGAATCCTTTGCGATTCCTGCGGGCTTCCCTTTTGCTTCGGACAAATCCAACGCCCCTGTCATCATCAGTCCCAATTCCTCTTTGGTCGTTTTGCTTGCGTGCACAACGCCCATCACTCTGCCGTGGCAAAGCACCATAATTTTGTCACACAACGCCATAAGGACATCCAAATCCTCACCAACGAACAAAATGCCGACGCCTTTTTGTTTCAAATCGTTCAAAATATTATAAATTGTATAAGAGGAGTTAATATCTAAACCTCGCACGGGATATGCGGTTATGAGCACATTCGGATTGGCCTTGATTTCGCGCCCGAGCAAAACCTTTTGCACATTACCGCCGGAAAGCCGACGAACGGGCATATCCGCCGAAGGCGTGACGACCTCTAATTCTTCAATGACCTCTTCGGCTTCCCGCCGCGCCGTTTTGCGGTCCACAAACGGATTGAAATGGTTTTGATTGTATTTTTTCAAAATCATATTGTCGGTAATAGAAAGTGATGGAGCAAGCCCCATACCGAGTCGATCCTCGGGGATAAAGCTCATAGAAATGCCCTTTTCGATAATTTTCTGCGGAGGCAACCCTACAATGCTTTCGCCCTCATGAATCATCATACCGCTTTCAATTTTGCGCAAACCCGCCATCGCTTCACAAAGCTCTTTTTGCCCACAACCGGCAATTCCCGCAACGCCGAGCATTTCACCGCCGCGCACATAAAAATTCACATGGTCAATGGCAATAGCGCCCTCGTCATTTTTAATGGTTAAATCACGAATCTCAAGCAACGGCTGTTTTTTCTCTACCTTTGTACGGTGAATATTCAAATCCGCTTTTTTCCCCATCATCAGCTCTGTCAGTTGTTTCTCATTGGTTTCAGCGGTATGGACCGTATCAATGTACTCCCCTTTTCTAAGGATTGCCACACGGTCGCTGATTTCCATAACCTCATTTAATTTATGGCTGATGATAATAATGGAGTGTCCTTGCGCTTTCATTTTGCGCAGGATTTCAAATAACTTTTCAATTTCCTGCACAGTCAGTACTGCGGTAGGCTCGTCCAAGATGATGGTTTTTGCCCCGTAGTACAATACCTTAATGATTTCCAAAGTCTGCTTTTCACTGACAGACATATTTTTCACAAGTTTTCTTGCATCTATTTGAAAGCCGAATTGCTCGGCGGTTTTTTCAATTTCCGTAAAACGCTCTTTGCGTAAAAAAACTTGAGACAGTTTCGCTTTCGCAGAACTGCCGTCTTTTTCTTTTCCAAGCCAAATATTATCCGCCGCAGAAAAAATATCAACCAGTTTAAAGTGTTGATGCACCATACCGATGCCCAGTTTTTTGGCATCCTCGGGCGAATTAATGGAAACCTCCTGCCCGTTCACGAAAATCTGTCCGCTGTCCGGCTTATAAATGCCCGACAGCATATTCATCAAAGTGGTTTTGCCGGAACCGTTTTCGCCCAGCAGGGCGAGAATCTCGCCCTGCCGAACGCACAGGTTAATGTTTTTATTGGCAGCTACACTACCAAAAGACTTATTTATATTCTTTAATTCAATCGCGTATGCTGCCACAAACAGTTCTCCCTTAAAACAGATTGGAATGTCCGAGAAGGGTTAGCCTTCTACAACGCCTTCAACATAATAGTTCATAGAACCTTTGATAACGCCGTCGCAAGCGTCCTTACCGCCTTCAACCGCTTCCAGAGCGCCTGTATCGGTATTATAGGTGTAATAGGTATTGCCGTCTGCCGAGATGACTTCAGCACCCTTATTGTCTTTCAGAGCACCTTCAGTTTTGGTGATGTTGCCGTCCTTATCAATGGAAAGCTTCACATTGGAGAACACATCCCATTCGCCGTTGATCATCATTGCTTTTACTTTTTCAACGATGTCTTTGGTTTCGGGTGTGCAGTTGTCGGAAAGCGGAGAAATGTCGACAAAGCCTTCTTTGAGACCGCCGTAGTAAATGCCAACCTTGCTCATAAAGTTTGCAGGATCGGTCATAGCGGTTTCGATGGCCAGTTTATAGTAGACATCCCAGTTCCAAATCGGCGCAGTCAAGTGTGCAGACGGTGCCTGTGCGGTCATATCGGAGTTGTAGCCGCAGCCGAACACCTTGCCGTTTGCAGCCGCAAGCTGAGGCTGTGCACTGTCGCAGTGCTGTGCGATAACGCAGCAATTATAGGTGTTGATAAGCGCTTCTGCCGCCGCTTTTTCTTTGGCTTCGTCGCCCCAAGTGCTGATTTTGTTCACATGAACAACTGCATCGGGATTTACGGACTGTACGCCGAGTGCAAATGCATTGATACCGGAGCAGGTTTCTGCATATTCCGTGCCCCAAGCAGCAACATAGCCGATGCTGTTGTTGTTAAGCTCAAGGGATTTTAAGCCTGCCGCGATACCTGCAAGGTAGCGAGCCTGATAAATTCTGCCGAAATAGTTATTGAAATTGGTTTCGTTGGACTTATAGCCGGTCGCATGCGAGAAAATGATGTCCGCATATTCCGGCTTGTCTGCCGCTTCTGCAAATGCATCAATATAGCCGAAGCTAATACCAAAGATGATTTTGCAGCCCTGGTTTGCTAAGGTGTCGATGGCTTTGGAAACCTGTTCGGTGTCTTCGGGAACATTATCCACAATCTTGAGATTTTCCGCCGGAAGCCCGAGCTGTTCCATTGCTTTGGTGATACCATTGTGATGAGCATAGGTATACCCTGCGGTGTCATTCTGGCTGTTGATATAGATTGCGCCTACAAGGAAATCACTTGCAGCCGTATCATCGGTTTTGGCATCGTCGGTTTTACCGCAAGCTGCGAAGCAAAGCACGACCATGACAAGTGCCAGAACAATGCTGAGAACTTTCTTCATACTGTTTTCCTCCTAAAAAGAAAATAA
>JBJEPR010000070.1:0-5170 GCA_051881335.1 Candidatus Fimenecus sp.
ATGCAAATCAAATCACGGCCGCCGCGGAGCAATACACCAAAGCCAACGCCCTGCTTTCGGATTTGCGGGACGCGCGGATGACGGCGCATGAAAAGGTGCAGGACGGCGTGTACCGCACCGAATACAACAACAGCATTGTCATTTATTTCAATTATAACAGCGAAGCTGTAACGGTCAACGCCTTTACCGTTGCACCGATGAGCTTCTTACGCGTAAACTGATAAAACAAAATGCCCGTTCAGCCAATCCCCATATCCGTCGATATGGGGATTTGTTGTATGCTAAAATATACAAATTTCTTAAAATTGTCTTAATAATCTACAAATTTCCGTTTTTTGTTAAAAAAATACTTGCTATCTGTCGCGTTTGTTGATATGATGTATACAACATATTGACAAATCTGCGGCAGTCTTTGCCGCAAGTGAGGGGATAAAATGAAGGACTATGTAAAACGCCTTTTGCGCACTTCCAAAAAATGGGAGGTCGTGTTTTGGTGGCTTTTGCGCGCCGTGATGATTGGGGCGCTCATCGACTCCATCTTTTTCCGTAAAGATGTGCAACAGTCTTTGCAAACCGCCGCCAATTTGATTTTGATGTTTTTGTGGGAAATCTTTCAGATGTTCCCCGCCAAAACCTGGCTGCGGCAGGTGCCTTCCTACATACAGGACTTTTTGGCGCCCGGGCTGTTTCTTGCTTCGTTCGGCGGCGCATATTTGAATTTCTATTACAGCGTACCCGCCTATGACTTGGTATTTCACGCGGTCGGCGGGCTTGCGGGCGCATTCGCAGGATATGAAGTCATTGTGGCAATGCAAAAGCGCGACAAGGTGCAGTGCAGTGCCGCCATTGCGGTGCTCGGCGCATTCGGATTTTCCTTTTTCGCCGGTACGGGCTGGGAGTTGTTTGAATTCATTTTCGACCAGGTTGCCGGCGGCGACGCACAGCATTGGTCTTTGGCATTGGCAGAGGCGGCTTCGGAACAGTACGGCGTGCCGCTGCCGAATGTCATTCCGGCACTTGACGATATGCGCTGGGCGCTGATTGACACGATGGAGGACATTATTTGCAACACCGTCGGCGCGGTGCTTGCGTGGATTATCCTCAAAATCTGTCCCTATCACCACAAGGGCAAAAACAATGTGAATTTGCTGTTTGCCCCGAAAACCGAGCAAGAAATCAAAGAAACCGTTACAAAATAAATGCATAAAACCAAAACCGCAGTATCCGAAAAACGGGTACTGCGGTTTTTTATATTCCCCTCAATGATAGAGATTGGTTATTTGTCTTCCTTACGGCGAAGAAGCAGTGCCCCGCCTGCCGTGCCGGAAAGCATCAAAACTGCCGCCGCAGTAAGGCTCGCTGTCATACCGGTTTTCGGAATATCCGGATTTTTCACATCGTCCTTTTCGCCGGTTGTCGGGGTGCCGTTTGTGCTCCCGTTGCCGGTATTCGCACCCGACGCTTTGGTGACATTCACCTCAAATTCAACGGATTTCCCCATAACGGTAACCAACATCGTATTTTTGCCCTCTGTGACTGTATCGGCTTTTTGCTCCAGTACAATCGGGTACAGATAACCGAGATGCGTAATGTAATCGTCCGCGTCTGTCAAATCCTCCGTTGCACCGTCTGTGTAAGTCACACGGATTTCCATACCCGCAGTATCCACCAACAAAAAGGCGTCTTGCTCGGCAAATAAAATATCCGCCAAATCGTCCGCACTTACCATTGCGACATATTCTTCATAGGTCAGCCCCATGTCGGCGAGTGCGGCGTCAAACGATTCAGGGTCAAAAGCGTACAACCGTTCTATGGAAAAATTCTCTCTGGTGAGCACATCTTTCTCCATATCGTATTCGGTTTTGGTCGGCATTTTAAGAATTTCCACCGACTGCACGGGATTGTCGCGCACAGTTACAGGGGTAGTCGCCGTAAACACTTCCCCGCTTGCTTCGTCATAGTAAGAAACGGTAGCATCGTTTTCTCCGATGACATAATCATACACGGTCACATCGACATACACGCTGTCGCCGCTGACCTCGGCGGTTGTGCCGTTCGCATAGGAAACAGTCAACACCAGTCCTGTCGGGTCACACCAAATTTCCGTGCCGTAGTCATCTCCGCCGACATAGTACACCGTGCGTTCAGGTGCTGTTGTTACCTCAATACCCGTGACCGCCGCATCGTCCGCCGCGAACGCGCACACCGCAAAAACGGCAAGCAGCAGAACAGCTGTTAATGCAACAGCCAATGCTTTTTTCATTGTTTTCATACTTTATCCTCCTTGCGCCCCAAAAGGGCAATTTCGCCCGTATTTTTATCGGGTTCTTTCATATTATATGGGTAATACCCATATTTGTCAATAGTCAAAATCCGTTAATTTATCATTGTAACAGGTGATGAAAATGTATTTCAGAAGAATACGGGACTTGCGGGAAGACAGTGATAAAAAGCAGCGGGAACTGGCAGAGTATCTGCATATTGACCAAAGCACCTACTCCGATTATGAGACCGGGCACATCAATGTGCCGATTGAGGCGCTGATAAAACTGGCTGATTTTTACGATACCAGTGTGGATTACATTGTGGAACGCGTGAATACCCGCTAACCGCAAAACCTGCAAAAAGCATCGGGCATATGCCGAGCGCTTAAAGGCAAGTGTTTCTTTGAAATATGAACTTTTGGCGCAATAATGCGTTAAATCCCCACGATATGCGTCAGCATTATCGTGGGGATTTGCCTTTTCTTGCATCCAAAACTTATATTTTAAAGTGCTTCGCAGTTTCGGAGGAGCATAAAATTTCTTGTATTGAAGCCATAAAAACGGTGCAAGGCTAACGCCTTGCGAGGTTTTTTGGCAAGAATACGGGGAATTTTTGCCCGAGGAACAAATCCTTGCTTTTCAACACGCGGCATAAAGTCCGATGCTTTTTAATTTTGTAAAGTATTACCCTGTCAGCCGTTTGCGCATTTCTAAAAGAATGGCGCGCTCGCGCCGCGACACCTGTACTTGTGAAAGCCCGAGCGCTTCGGCGGTTTTTACCTGCGTAAGACCTTTGTAATACCGCAGTTCAATCAGTTTTCTGTCCGGTTCGGGAAGCGCTTCGAGCACCGCGTCAAGCGCCAAACGGTTTTGAATGTCCTCTTCCCCCGACGGCACGGGAATATCCGCTTGATGCTCGCCGTCCTCGCCGAATTCCGTCAGGGAAATCGGCGGTTTTGCTATATTTAACAATTCCGCCGCTTCAAATTCGGAAACGCCCAGTTCTGCGGCAATTTCGCCGACGGTCGGTGCGCGGTCCAGTTTCGCAGACAGCGTATCCTGCACCTGTTGCGCGGCGCGTGCGCGTTCTTTTAAGGTACGGCTGACCTTAATTGTGCCGCCGTCGCGGAACAGGCGGCGAATTTCGCCTAAAATCGCGGGCACGGCATAGGTGGAAAACGCATACCCGAGCGCTTCGTCAAAGCCGTCCGCCGCCTTACAAAGTCCGACACAGCCCGCCGAAAACAAATCGTCATATTCCAGTCCGCGGTTACGAAAGCGATTGGCACAGGCGTGCACCAATCCTAAATTTTCAGCAATCCGTTCGTCACGCGTCAAAGTGTGCTCCCCTGCCCCGTATCCGTTTTTGCAGTGTCACCGTGGTGCCCACACCAATAGCGGAACGCACCCGCACGCGGTCGCAAAAGCTCTCCATCACCGAAAAGCCCAAGCCGGCACGGTCACCGCCGAGGGTGGTAAACAGCGGTTCGCGCGCTTTTTTAACATCTGCAATCCCACAACCGCGGTCGCGAACGGTTATCTGCACCACACCGTTTTCTAAAATTTTTACGGTTATGTAAATCTTGCCAACCGCGTCCTTATACGCGTGCACAATGCAGTTGGTTACCGCTTCGCTCACGGCGGTTTTGATGTCGTTGAGTTCCTCGACGGTCGGGTCTAAGCTTGCCGCAAAGGCAGACACCGCCACACGCGCATATGCCTCATTGACGGAACGGCTTTCAATTTGCAGCTTCATCTCGTTTTGCACTTGCATTGTCCTCTCTCCCCTCTTTTCCTTTTTTCAGCACGGCAATTTTCTCAATGCCCGCAAGGCGCATCACCTTGTACGCGTGCGGTGACAAATTGCGCAGCTCCAGCGTACAGCCAAACGCTTGCAACAGCTTATAGCGGCCCATTACAAGCCCTATTCCGGAGCTGTCCATAAAGCTGACGCCGCCGAAATCCAACACCGCCTGTTCGGGGTGAAAAGCGGCGGCAAATTCATCGATTTTATCGCGTACACCGCCTGCATTATGGTGGTCCAGCTCGCCCTCCAAATACACAAGCATAGTGGTTCCCTGTGTTTCGATTGCGGTATGCATAAATCGGCCTCCTTTCAGAATGTGGTTTCTATTGTAGCGGACAAGCCTTAAAAAATTTGTTGAAACACGGAACACCGAACGGAATTTTCGATATACTGACAGTGAGCAAAAATATCCGTTTGGGGGCAAGGTATGAAACGAAACTGCAAAAGAATGTCCGCTCTGAAAGTCGGTGAAACCGCCACGGTACAATGCATTGCCGAAAACGCCGCTCTGCGCCGCCGCCTGCGGGAATTGGGGCTTTGCGACGGGGCAAAGGTCACCTGCACCTTACAGGGCGCGCATCACGATATAGCCGTATACAAAATCTGCGGGGCACAAATTGCCGTGCGCGACTGCGACGCCCAACATGTATGGGTACTTGCGGAGGTGGCGGAATGAACGCGGCAGAAACGCCTTCCAAGACTGACAAAACCATTGCGCTTGCGGGCAATCCGAATGTCGGGAAAAGCACGGTATTTAATGCGTTGACGGGAATGCACCAGCACACAGGGAATTGGGCGGGCAAAACCGTCGGTAATGCGTTCGGGAACTACCGTTATGAGAACCGACAATATACGCTTGTGGACTTACCGGGTACATATTCCCTGTTTGCCCACTCAAAAGAGGAGGAGTTTGCGGGCGAATACATTACCGCCGGGAAAAGCGACGCGGTGGCGGTGGTCTGCGACGCCACCTGCCTTGCGCGGAGTTTGCATTTGGTCTTACAAATCGCCGAGCGCACGCCGAATGTGCTCGTCTGCGTCAATTTGATGGACGAAGCCAAGCGCCACGGGTTAGAAATTGATTTGGAGGAACTTTCTT
>JBJEPR010000071.1:0-5140 GCA_051881335.1 Candidatus Fimenecus sp.
CCCTGTATGTTCCGCATGCGGGTGGGGTGGAGCGCTATACGCTGAACCTTGCCAAGGAATTGCTGTCACAGGGGCACCGCGTTACGGTGGTGACCTGTAATACCGAGGGTACGGCGAGCGTTTCGGAGTCCGAAGAGGGCATTACCGTCTATGCTTTGCCTTGTCTTCCACTGATGGGTGGGCGGTTGCCGTTGCCGAAGCCGAACGGCACTTACCGCGACTTGATGCGGCAGTTAAAAACCTGCAATTTTGACGCGGTGGTTATCAATACCCGATTTTATTTGCATTCGCTTGTCGGTGCGCGGTTTGCCGAAAAACGCGGCTTGCCGTCTTTGGTGATTGAGCACGGCTCGGCGCATTTGCAAATGGGTACGCCGCTTTTAAACACACTTTGCGGGTGGTATGAGCATTTTGTTACAGCGATATTAAAGCGATACTGTAAAACCTATTACGGCGTTTCCAAAGAAGCGTGTGACTGGCTTTCCCATTTCGGTATTGCGGCAAAGGGAATTTTGTATAACGCCGTGCCCGAACAAGAAATTGAGTCGATTTTGCAGTCGGATATGCCCTCATTTCGCGAAAAATACAATGTTCCCGCAGATGCGCTTGTATTTTCCTTTATCGGTCGTTTGGTCAAAGAAAAAGGCGCAGACAGCGCCGCAAAGGGCTTTTGTTCTGCTTGCGGGAAAGTTTCCGATAAATTGCATTTGTTTATCGCGGGGGACGGTCCCTTGCAGGCGGAAATTTCTGCATTGCAAAATGAAAATATAACCTATCTCGGGCGGCTGTCTTTCCCCGAGGTAATTGCTTTGCAAAACGAAACGGATTTCTTTTGTTTCCCGTCATCCTATCCCGAGGGCTTTTGTACCTCGATTTTAGAGGCGATTGTCTGTGACAGCGTGGTAGTTGCCACAGATGTACCGGGTGTCAATCCGATTATTGATGACGGTGTATCGGGGATTATTTTGCCCGAAAACAGCGCGAAAGCGGTGGAGGACGGTGTTTTGCGCGCCGTTGCTTTGGAAAATCGCAGTTTGTTTGCTGCGCGAGCCAAAATAAGCTATAACGAGTGCGGTTGCACATTCCCGAAAACCGCGGAAAACCTTGTTAAAATATTTGAACACAGTGAGGGGACTGTATGAAAACCATTTTGATTATTCCCGCTTATAACGAGGGGGAAAACATTGCGCGTGTGGTGCGCAATGTGCAGGAAAATTACCCGCAGTATGATTATATCGTGGTCAACGACGGCTCTGCGGACAATACTGCAAAGGTGTGTATGCGTAACGGGTTTAATTTTTTGGATTTACCGGAAAATGTCGGGCTGTCGGGCGCGTTTCAGGCAGGTATGAAATACGCCTACTACAACGGCTATGACTGTGCCGTGCAGTATGACGGCGACGGACAGCATGACGCGCGCTATATTGCCGATATGCTGTCTTTTATGGAACAGGGGAACTATGACATTGTCATCGGCTCGCGGTTTGTGGAAAAGAAAAAACCGAAAACGCTTCGAATGCTCGGCAGTAATCTGATTTCCGCGGCCATTTGGCTGACAACACGAAAAACCATAAAAGACCCGACCTCGGGTATGCGACTTTACAATCGCCGTATGATGAAACGTCACGCGCGTATGTACGAATTCGGGCCGGAGCCGGACACGATTGCATTCTTAATGCGAAGCGGCGCAAAAATCGGCGAGGTGCAGGTAGAAATGTTGGAGCGCACGGCGGGAAAAAGTTACTTGAATTTTGCGCGTTCCATGCGGTATATGACCAGAATGTGTATGTCTATCTTTTTCATACAGTGGTTCCGCAAACCGATTGATTTACAGGGGGAGTAAGGTATGAGCATTGTTTTGCGCATTGCGTTGATTTTGGTTTGCACAGTAGCGTGCATGTATGTGCTTCGGAAAATCCGTCGTGCACAAATGGAAATTGACGATGCGATTTACTGGATTGTTGTCAGCATCGTGCTTGTGATTATCAGTATTTTCCCGCAAATTCCGGACTTCTTTTCGGATTTGCTCGGGATTCAGTCGCCGTCGAATTTCGTATTCCTTGCCGTTATTTTTGTGGTGATTGTAAAACTGTTTTCTCTGTCGCTGGATGTTTCTTTGTTAAAGCAAAAACTGAAATCGACCATTCAAAATGTCGCGATTCGGGAAAAAGAATTGGAAGAACTTGCAAAAGGGGACGGGGATAATGGAAAAGAATAATCGGCGGCCGCTTTGGCAGGTGCTGTGTATTTTCGCGGCAATTTTTTTGGTGCTGTCGATATTTTTGGGCATCATTTTTCAGTTTTATATTACGCCCCAAGCGGCAGAGAAAAAATTAGGGTATTACTCTGTAAACTGTAAAAACGGAAAAGCGCAATATGTGCTTCCTGACGATGTATTTACCTTGCGACAGAGCTTTGTGGCAAAGGACGCTTTGAGCGGCTATGAAATTTTCGTTGGATTTACCGAGGAAAAGGCCGCCGAGCGTGCGGAACAGTCGCCGGACGGCGAATGGATTAAGGTTAACGGTGAATTGCGTATTCGCTTGCTTGACAGCAGCGGGAATGTTTTGGATGACTATGCTTTAGATAATGCACAACTGAACGAATCGTTGTATCTCGGCAGAATTATCCGCAATTTTGATTCGCTGATTTCCGGGAATGTACGCGGGCAGACCTTTACGCTGGAAATTACCGGCGATTTCCCGAAAGATTCCGGTGTTTGTTTTTTGATCAGCGACAGAGATTATTATCTCGACGGGGCATTGACCGATGACGGTGCGCCGCTTACGGCGGATTTGGCATTTTATATGCTTTCTCCGATTTATACCTTTGTGCGTATTTTATTTTTGGCATTTTCGGTAGGGCTTTTGGCGGCGTTTACCATTGTGTACTTCTGTGCCTATGTGTTCCGTGTAAAAAAACATACACTATTTTTTGTGACAGTTTTGATTATGGGCTTGGGCTACACGGCATTGATTACGCCGTTTGCCGCGCCTGACGAAACCGTACATTACTATACTGCATATCGCTTTGCCAATGTACTTACGGGCACGGAGCAAACCGACACGCCCGACGAAACGGTGTATGTGCGTGCCTGCGATACAGATTATAACGGCATTCTCAGCAATTTCTATGGTAAAAATTATGTTCCCACCGTCTCAACATACGCTACGGCGGTGAACAATGTTTTTGGCGTTCAGGAAAGCGAAGAGCTAATTGAAGTTAACAGCGATTTTATCAGCGGAAACTATGTTTGCTACGCCGCCGCGGGATTTGGTATCGCCATCGGCAAGGCGTTGCATCTGTCATCGGCGCTAACCATGTATCTCGGACGCATTATGAATTTACTGCTGTTTGCATTTTTAGGCGCTTGTGCGGTGAAGAAAATACCGTTCGGCAAAAATACGCTTTTTGTCGCGGCGCTGTTGCCGTTGACTTTACAGCAGGTGGCATCTTGCTCCTATGATGCAGTACTGATCGCATTCGGATTTTATTATTTAGCGGTTGTGACGCATTTGGCGTATACCGCCGAAAAAATCCGCATATGGGATATTGTGCAGTTGGTGCTTTGTATGGCGGTGTTCGGCGCGCCGAAAGCGGGCGTGTATGTTGTGCTTGCGGCGCTGTTGCCGATTATTCTGTTCAACAAAAAACTGCCGAAAAAGCAGAGAATCGGTTTGGTATGCGGCATTGCCGCTTGTGCGCTGGTTTGGCTTGCTGTGTTCAACTTCAGCCGCTTGAGCGGAACGGGCTATTCGGATAATGATACCGTATGTTATTCATTGGGCTATATTTTTGAAAATCCGATTGGCTTTGTAAAGATGTGGGCAAATACCTATTTCCGTGAGAAACAAACGTGGTTGTACTCTCTGTTCGGTTCGGATATGGCTTGGGTCAATTTAAGTGTTGAAAAATCTTGGGCGGTTGTGTTTGTGACGCTTTTATTTGCCGGCAGTATTCGATACAGCAAAGAAGCGGAACCGGAAATGCGAAACACCGACAAAATATTCCTCGGTTCGTCAATCCTTTTGTGCATCGCGGGCTTTTGCGCGGCGGCATTTTTATGGACGCCGGTCTTTGAATCGTATGTGGTTGGCTTGCAAACGCGTTATATCATTCCGGTGTTGCCGATGCTTTTACTTCTTTTGCGCGTGCCGGCGCTCTCTTGCCGCAAGGACATCACCAATTTCCTGACCGTGACGGCAGTGCTTACCAATGCTTTGTATATTGTTGATGCGTTAAATGTGACGATGCTTTCTATGTGGTAATTTTATTAGGAGGTTATACAGTATGGATTTCAGTGTGTTTTCTGCCTTTGACCACGCGATATTTGCGTGGATTCAGGCGAATATTTGGTGCCCGTTTTTAGATGCCGTGATGCCTGTCATCACGGTTTTGGGCGAGGGCGGCTGGTTTTGGATTGTCGTGGCGGTGCTTTTCCTGTTTATGAAAAAATACCGCAAATCAGGCGTTACAATGGCGTTTGCGCTTATTCTGATGCTGGTGCTCAACGATTTAATTTTAAAGAATGTCTTTGCACGCGTGCGGCCGTTTAATTTTGCAGAGTTTGCAGACTTGTATGCGGCATTCCCCATCGGTGAAAACGGCAAGCCGGAATTGTTGACTTCTCTGCCGTCGAGCTATTCGTTTCCGTCGGGGCATACCTCGTGCTCGTTTGCCGCGGCAACAGCAATACTGCTTAACAAAAAATGGAAAGCCGGCGTACCTGCCTTGATTTTGGCAATTCTTATCGGTTTTTCGCGTAACTATTTGATGGTACATTACCCGACCGATGTCCTGTTCGGCGCGCTGTTTGGTGTTTTGTATGCTGTGCTTGCGTATTTCCTGATTGCAAAATATGTCTATCCGCCGTTTGACCGTGCCGTCGGGCAAAAGGTAGATGCATTTTTTGCCAAAAAGTTCTCCAAAAAAGAAAAAGCCGCAAAAGCGGACTGATTTTAATATGGCGGTGTAAATAATTTATGACTTTTCCACTCGGTAAAACTGCGGATTTGCATTTTTCTGCGGACGGTAAATTCCGTATTATGCAGGTTGCGGATACGCAGGATACACAGGTGACCTCAAAAGATACGATTGCGTTTCTCGAAAAGGCATTGGACGAAGCCACCCCCGATTTGGT
>JBJEPR010000072.1:0-5124 GCA_051881335.1 Candidatus Fimenecus sp.
GATTTCTTGCAGTCTTTTTTCCTTCGGGCTGTTTTTTTACAGCCCCTTTTTTGTTTGAAAATTACAGTTTTTTGTCCTTTTGCAGTGCCGCGTCCACCGCACGGGTGACTGCCGTATCCAGTCCGTCCGCCTGCAACGAGGCGACGCCCTCAATCGTCGTGCCGCCCGGCGAGCAAACACGGTCAACCAACTCCCACGGGTGCGCGTCACTTTCCAAAATCTGTTTGGCGCTCCCCAAAACGGTTTGCGCCGCAATTTTTAAGGCGTCCGCTTTTGTCATACCGTTTTTCACGCCCGCACGCGCCAGTGCGTCAATAAACATATAGCTGTATGCGGGTGCACAGCCCGCGAGCACCCCAAACAGTGGGAAGCTCGTTTCCGGCAGACACATTACCTCGCCGAACGAGGCACAAAGTTTTTCCGTCAGTTCCTTTTGGGATTCCGACACCGTTTCGTTAAAACAGTAAGCGCTCATTGCTGCGCCGACCGTTGCATTGATATTCGGCATGACGCGGACAATCGCCGCCTCGTAGTTTAACAGCCCTTGTATAAACGCAATCGTTTTGCCCGCCGCAATGGAGATAAGCAACGGATTTTTGTCTTGTAAATCGTCAGAAATTACAGGCAGTAAGCGTTCAAACACATTAGGCTTAACCGCAAGCACCACAACATCGGACTGCGCAATCAAATCCGTTTCGTTTTGCGCCGCCGAAATGCCGAGTTCCGCGCACAAAGCATCGGTTTTGGCTTTGTCCAAATCATACGCGCACAAATCAACAGCCGCAAACGCGCCTGAGCGCACCGCACCGCGTAAAATCGCGGACGCCATATTGCCCGCACCGATAAAGCCGATTTTCATAGTATCACAACCTTAAAAACAACTGCGCGCGCCATAGGCACGCGCAAGCCGCCGTTTTTTATTCAATATCCGAAGTGCAATGCGGGCATTTGGTTGCCGCAATGTCGATTTCGGATTTGCAATACGGGCAGACCTTTGTGGTCGGCGCCGCAGGTTCTTCCGTCTTTTCTTTTTTGAATTTCTCTGTCACGCTGTTAATCCCTTTGATAATCAGGAAAATCACAAACGCCATAATCAAAAAGTCAAGCGCCGTGCTCAAAAATGTACCGTAGTTGAGCGTGGCAACACCCGCCTCTTTCGCGGCGGCGGCGGTGGCAAACTCGCCCTCGCCCAAAACCACAAACCAATTACTGAAATCAATGCCGCCCGTAAGTAAACTGATTAACGGCATCACAATGTCGTTAACCAACGAATTGACGATTTTTTGGAACGCGCCGCCGATAATCACACCGACTGCGAGATCAATTACATTGCCGCGCATAATAAAGGTTTTGAATTCCGAAATAAAGCCTTTTCCTTTTGCCATTTTTCATTCCCCACTTTTTAAGTTTTGTTCAGTATAACATACTTTCAGAAAAAATCAAACCCCGGTTAGGTCAAATTGCGGAATAAAATCGACCGTTGCCGCTGATTTTTCCTGCATAAAGCCGTTTTGAAAGCCGAAATTCCAAAATGCATCGACGACTTTTTCGTATTCGGCAGTCGTCAGACGGCGATTGAGTTCTTTAAACGGATATGTTCTGCCACAAGGCGTATATTGCGACATCAGGCTTATGTAGGTGTCGCGCGGCAAATTTTCCGACAGCCATTTGAGGATTGCCACCGTTTCTTTCGCGTGCCCCGGCAACACCAAATGCCGTACGATAAGCCCCGACTGCATCAAACCGTTTTCGTCAAAACGGTCTTTTGTCTGCCGCCGCATTTCCAAAACCGCCGCCTTTGCAATTTCGGGATAATTTTCCGCCGCGGAAAAGTGCTTTGCCGTTGCACTTTCGATATATTTAAAGTCGGGCAAATACACATCGACAAGTCCGTCAAGCATTTGAAGAGATTGGACAGAATCATACCCACCCGAATTGTAAACCACGGGAATTTTCGGTTTGTATTCGCCCAGTACCTCTGCTAAAAACGGCACAAAATGCGTGGGATTGACCAAATTGATATTGTGCGCACCCTGTTGTTCGAGCGACTGTATTATTTCGATAAACTGTGCTTTCGTGACGGGTCTTCCGAAATTGTCGCGGCTGATTTCGCGGTTTTGGCAAAACACGCACCGCAAAGAACAGCCAGAAAAGAAAATCGCGCCCGAGCCATTTTTGCCGCTTACAGGCGGCTCTTCCCAATAGTGCAATGCGGCACGGGCAACCACCGCGTTATACGGCATTTGACAAAAGCCTTTAGACGGCGTATTTTCCGTGCGTTTCACCCCGCAATGCCGCGGGCAGGCGGTACAAATCATTTCGGCGCTCCCTTGCTTCATAAATCAAAATCCGACAGACGGATACGCGTATATCGTACCACATCTGTCGAAATTTGAAAAGTTTTTTATGGACTTACAAAGTAAAATCGACGGTTTTTTGCTCGCCGGCGGCAAACTGCAAAACTTGCTCCTCGCCTGTCACACCACAGCGAACGGTAATTTCCTGCGCAATATCAGAAGTCACGGTGACCGAAGCCGTTTTGCCCTTCAAATCCCACGAAAGACTGTCCACCTCGGCACGGGTGCGCGCGCGCAAGCCCGTAATTTCACCGCTGTCAAAGCCGTCAAGCAAGACGGCGGGCAAAATTTCAATCGTGCCCGTTTCGGAATACAAAAGGCTTTCGTTTATAATGCCGAGATAACCGATTTCAAAATCCGTGCAGTAACAGCTGTGACGGTCATAATCGTGATTGGTCATCAGCGAATCGTAGTGGATTTTATGGTTCATCAGCGTTTTGACAGCACGCGTCAGGCTCTTGCTGTCTTTAAGCCTTGCGGCAATCAGAGCACGGTGCACCAGCGCGTGGCTCGCCTCGTTTTCGCTTTCGCGGTTTTCAATCGCCTGTATGCAAGCATTGCGCAACGCCTCGTCATTTTGCGTTTCGGCAAGCGGCCAAACGCAATAAAGGTGGCTTAAATGGCGGTGTTCGTTATTTTCCGCAAACGAATTGCACGCCCATTCTTTCAAAGCACCCGTTTCATCGTACAAATACGGCGGCAAATCGCAGAGCATCTGCTCCCATTTTGCGGTATCGGTTTCGGGGGCAAATTTTTTACTGATTGCAAGTAACATTTCAAGGTTACTGCGGCACGCGGCAATGTCAATCGCGGCATTGGCATCAGAGGGACTCGGATAATTCGACGGATTGTTTTCGGGCGAATAACTCGGCAAAATACAATAGGTTTCGCCGTCGGCAAGCGTGGTTTTGCCCGCTTCGTAATGGATATTGCCGTCTTTGTCGGTGTAATATTCGGGCGTGAGCAGTTGTGCCCAATAGTTTGCGGCTTTGGTTAAAAGCGGCAATAAAATATCTTTTCCGAGCGTCAAATACCCGCGTGCGCGGATTTCGTCTATCTGTTCGTCCGTCAAATCCGTTTCCGTCACGGACAGCACCGAGCGAAGCGCATCTAACGAGAATTCATCACTCAACGGAATTTCCATATCGCCATAGGTCAAGTAGGTTTCATACAGCGGCAGAAGCATCCACGAAGTACCCGCGTTCCAATAGCGGAACGGATACGAGTAGCAGGTTTCGGTGATGACCGCCTTGTCGCCGTCGGAATTGACAGGCGCTTGCAAAGCATCGGTAAATCCGTGGGTGTTTTGTGCGTTTTCCTCCCAATCGGGCATTTGGCGAAGCAGGAAGTATGTATAGCCTATCGGCGCGCAAGCGATATTGCTTGTGTTGAGCGCGGCGGTTTGCAAATTCACATTGGCATCCATCGTGTATTTACTGCCCCAGCCTGCTTTCCATTCGCCCGTCCACATTCCATATAATCTGCCCGTGGAATACCCCGAACAGCAAAGCGACGCATACCGCCCTGCGTAATAGGCGCGCTGTAACAAATCACTGTGCAAAGCATTTTTGCCGCGCTGACTTTGTAAAAGCTGCTCGTTGGATTTTGCACTGTCGCCGCCCTTGAGCGTCAGCGTAACGGCGTTATACTGCGGGGTATGGATTGCCGTGTGTGCTTTCAGCGCCGCGTCATAGTCAAATTTGCCGTTTGCGGTATAACTTTCGGCAACGGTTTTCGCCTGTTCTGCTAAACTGTCCACCAAAGCATACTGCATCTGCGCGGCAAAGTCGCTGTAAGCGCCCATATCGTCCGTGCGGTCGGACACGGTCAGCAAATACACGCCGTCAGCGTTTTCGATTTGGATTTGCGGATTGCCCGCGCCCACATACTGGGTATCGGGCACAGCTTCGCCCTCGGTAACCTGCTTTGTGCCGCCCTCGCAGACAATGTAGGTCACGGTTGCGTACCCGCCGTTTTTCAATTCGCTGTTTTCGTAATCGGGATAATGCGCGACCAATGCCAGCATATCGCCGTCGGCATAGGCGAGTTTTTTATACTGCAAATCGACTTCATTCCCACCGCCGAAATTGGCAAATGCGGAAAGATTGTCAAACGAAAGCGTGCAAGTCAGTTTTGCGCCGTCGGACGAAGCTGTCATTTTGGTGACGGTCACGCCGTCCGCACGGGAGGTAAAGGTGGTACGCTCCCAAGTGCCGTTTTTGTCGGTATAGCGCACACCGACTTCGGCGGTCTCATATTTCGTATAGCGCATATAGTCTTTGGCGCGCGCTTTTTCCTGTGTAATACGCAGTGCGCCGCCCGGATGGAAGGTATACACATCGTCATAGCTTGCGTTATCGACAATATCCTCGCCCGCCACAATCGCCTGCTTCACGGTTTCCAATTCGTTTACCGTGTCGGGGCAGGTACGCGCATTTTCATTCGGCAGAATAAAGTGCATATTCTGGAAAATCAGCGAATCGCTATACGGCGCGCCGGAGGTGACAACGCCCTGCAAGCCGTTGCCGGAAATCATACCCTCGCGCCAAGTGCTTGTTTTGTTGCTTGTTTCGGAAAGGGCTTTGTAGGTCGTGCAATACGAGATTTTTTGCAGACTGTCAAACACCTCGGTCACTTCTGCTTTGCTTGCGCCGCAGGCGGAAAGCTGTAACAGCAAGACTGCCGCAAGCAACAGACAAAAGATTTGTTTTGCTTTTTTCATTTTCATCACCGCTTCTATTGTAACAGAAACGGAAATCAAAAACCC
>JBJEPR010000073.1:0-22767 GCA_051881335.1 Candidatus Fimenecus sp.
TTCTTTTAAGTTCCAGCGGCTCCCCAACGGCAAATAAAACCGCATCCGCCGCTGCCTGTAATTCATTGGCATTCAACATAGTTTACTCCCATTCGTGCGCATCAAAATCTGTGAAATCCTCCGCAAGCAATTCTACGCGCATTGCCTCCCCCTCGCCGTCCAAATACACCTTTTTGACCTTTGCCAACTCCAAGACCGCTAAAAAAGTGGCAATCATATCCGAACGGGATTCGGCATCAGTAAACAAATTCTTAAAGCTCTGTTTATTACCCTTGCGCTTTAATTTATGAAAAATCGATTGAATTTTGGACTCGACAGAAACAATTCTTGTGGCAACGATGCCTTTAAACGCCTCGATCGGCGGCGGCAGTTTACGCATTTTTTTCCCAACCACATTGAGATATGCCCGCAAAAGCTCTGACGGCTCGTGCAAACGCGTATAAGTCGGGTCAATATCTATGGTAATCGGGCTACGCACAAAACGGTCGAAGCCCTCGGTTTGCTTCGCCAATTTGCCCGCCATCAACTGACAGTCACGATACTCTAAAAGCTCGCCTGTCAATTCTTTTTTTAGTTCTTCGGCTTCTTCATACACGGGTAAAAGCGAAACCGTTTTAATATACACAAGCCGAGCCGCCATTTCCAAAAACTCACTGGCAACATACATATCCTCAGCTTGCATACGCTTGACATAGTCGATGTACTGCTCGACGAGTTCGATAATCGGAATATCATAAATATTCAGTTTATGCTTTGAAATCAGATGTAAAAGCAAGTCCATCGGGCCTTCAAATACTTCTAATTTATAGGAAATCTGTTCCATCTGTTACCTGCCTAATCGGAAAGGATAGCTGACGATAAAATCCAATGCGTTATAAACAACGGACTGTAACCAACTGAGCGGTTTTGTCAGCACATTGAAAAACAGAAGTGCAAACACAATTAAAATAATATACCGCTCATACTGCATAAATTTAAAATAGTACTTCTGCGGAATCAGCAACTGTAAAATACGCGAACCGTCCAACGGCGGTATCGGCAATAAATTAAACACGGCAAGACCAACATTGATACTGGCGGCAAAAATGAAGAAATATATCAATGCAATCGCCACTACATTGGTCGTGGAAATGAGCATCACAACATTTTTGCAAAGCAAAAAAAACAACGCCATCAACAAATTGGCACACGGACCGGCCAAAGCGGTCAACGCCATACCCGTTTTCGGATTTTTAAAATTGCGCGCGTTAATCGAAACGGGCTTTGCGTAGCCAAAGCCGAGCAAAACAATCATCAAAGCGCCGATGGGGTCGATATGCCGCATCGGATTTAATGACAAACGCCCTTGCATTCGCGGTGTCGGATCGCCGAGTTTTGTTGCCACCCAAGCGTGCGCATATTCATGAATCGGTAAAGTACAGAAAACAACAAAAACGGAGGCAAACACGCCCGCCAAAATTTCAATGCCGGAATATCCGCCGCGAAGAATATTAAATAACATTCTGTTCTCCTCAAAATCAGTATCTTATATTATACAGTGATTTGGACATATCTGTCAATATCATTAAAATCATACAGTACGGTTTGTTCAGCCGTTTGGTCGTGAAAAACAGAAGCAACCGCCGCTCCCTGCCCGTCACCGCACTCAAAAAGCAATTCGCCGCCGGTATTTACAAAGGGTAACCAACGCGTGGAAATCGCGCGATAAAAATCCAGACCGTCCGCGCCGCCGTCTAAGGCGGAATGCGGCTCTTTTTGGACCTCTGTCTGCAAAAAATCCAGCGCAGCCGACGGAATATACGGCGGATTGGAAAGAAGCATATCGGTGTAAAAGCCTTTTAGCGGCAGATACTTGAAAATATCCGCCTGTATAATCTCCGCATTTTTCACACCAAGTGCATCACGATTTTTTTGTAAATAGTATAGTGCCGCATCGTATTTTTCAAACAAATACACTTGTGTATCCGGATTTTCCAAAGCAACCGTTAAGCCGATACATCCACTGCCCGCACACAAATCCCAAACCACACGGTACTGCTTTTCTCGAATATGTGCATTCGCTGTTTCCACAAGTTGCTCGGTTTCCGGGCGCGGAATGAGTACTCCCTCTCCGACGAAAAAATCCCGACCGTAAAACGACCATTTTCCTAAAATATATTGCAACGGTTCGCCTTGTAATCGGCGTTCAAGCAACGCGCAAAAGCGGGCTTGTCCGCCTTTAGCTATAACCAAATCGGGCTCGGCAAGGCGGTGACTTTCGGAAATCTCCGTTGCAAACTCGAAAAGGCATCTACACTCAAACGATGCATCATTTCCTGCAACCGACTTCAGCGCCTGCACGCCGAAAGTAAACAATTCTTTTGCAGTCATTGTGCCGTACTGTCCGTTTCCGGTTCGCCATCCAAAACTGCTTTCAATGCGGCAATACCGACTTCTATAATATCATCGGTCGGCTCTTTGGTTGTAATGCGCTGCATCCAAAGCCCGGGGGCGGCAAAGATTTTCACAAGCCAATTATCGTGCTTACCCGCATAACGGATAAACTCATATCCAAGCCCCATAACGAGCGGCAAGATTAACAGCTTGACTGCAATCCAAACCGCACGGTTTACGGTTGCGAGCGTTGGGAATATCAGTACAAGCGCTGAAGATATCAAAATACTCAATAAAATCATCACGAACATAAAGCTCGTACCGCAGCGCGGATGGAAACGCTTTTGTTTTCTGACATTTTCCACCGTCAGCTCTAAGCCGTGTTCCAAACAGAAGATGGATTTATGCTCTGCTCCGTGATACATAAATACACGCTTAATATCTTTCATTTGCGAAACCAACAAAAGATAGATAATAAAAATAATCACGCGGATTATGCCTTCAAACAAAGCGTGGTAATTTAGGAGCGTATTGCGTGTAATGGCATCCACCAAAAAGGAAGGCAGCCACATAAACAGGAAAAACGCCAACCCAAACCCCAAAACTGCAGAAATCACACCAATGGCATTCATCATTTTTTCCCCGAAATGGTCATTAATCCATTGGTCGACTTTGGAAAGGTTCTCTGTATCTTCTTCCAATCCCTGTGTGGACTTTTCGGCGGACTCCATTAAATATTTATAACCGGTCACCAATGACTCCACAAATCCGACTATACCGCGCACCAACGGCAACTTAAAAAAAGCATTTTTCTCGCGCCACGGCGTATCGTGTTTATACTCGGTTTCGATTTCTCCACTCGGCAGTCGCACGGACATCGCCGCGCCTTTCGGACCTTTCATTAAAATGCCCTCGATTAGAGCCTGCCCGCCGACCGAAGCATATTTTGTCTTTTTTTCCTTCAAAGGTTATTCTCCTTTCGTTACCCGCACGCGAACCGAATAGGTGCCTGAAGCCCACGCCTTTGTACTGCCTTTAATCACGATGCGCGCCTTCACAGTCTGTTCGCCCTCCTGTAAGGAAACTTCGGACAAATTGACCTCGGCGAAAATCATATCATTGGTCAGAGCGGCAATCTCTTCGGTTGTACCGATAATTCGGATATTTTCCAACGGCTCAGCAATGACGGTAGCCGTATACCCCTCTTTTTGCGTTGTAATGCTGATATTCTGCTGTGGTACGGAAAAAGTTGCCGAGGTAAGTCCCGTCATATTCACTGTAACCTTAAATCGAACAGAGCTGTCAACGATGGTATACTCAGTAATGTCCGACGCTTTGAAATTAAACACATTATACCCCATATCCAATTCCGAAAAATCGACAGTACCGACACTAATGCTTTGGATTTCGTTGATTTTTTCAATCGGCACAGCAGCTTCAATTTTTGAAGGTGACACCGTAAACGGTACACTTTCGTTGAGATACCCTGCCGGCGTGTTTTTAAAAGTAACCGTTGTCGGTAAGGTTACCTTTTTCAATACAGGCATCGTCATTGTAATCGCGGCATCGCCTGTGTCAATCTGCACATTGGAAAGTGATTCTTCATTTTCGGTTTGCAGCTTAATTTCCGGCTGTACCGTCGTGGTTGCGGAAAGCGGTGCGCTGATAGAAGTTTCCGCCACTACCCCTGTAATTTTGTTCACTTCGGCAGTCGGTCCGCTGACAATCACCGTATTCTTAGAAAACAACACATCTCCTAAAATACAACCGTCAATCACCGTTTGATTGTTCGGCGCGGAAATGCGAGGCACAATGGCAAATTCCGTTTCTTTATAGGTATCGAAATAGACATCAATATAATTTTGTGAGAGTCGGACGATTTCAAAATCCTTGGAATTTGCCGAAACGGCTTTCAGCTGGAGAGATTTGTTCCCCGCAGAATCCACATAATTGGTTTGCGCGGTTACAACAATATCCTCCGCTGTGAGCGCCGAAACCACAAACCGCTTGCCGGTCACCGTAACATCGACATAATATTCGGTCTGCCCAAAGGTTTGTAAATTCAACTGCGCCGGCACGCTGTTTTCCATATCAATTTTTACCGGAACGGAACTGATAGTGTATTCAACAACCGGACTTTTTTCGATGGCTACCCAAATCCAAATGGCAAATGCCGCAAGCAAAGAAAACAGCATTGCGACCTTATTATTGTAAATGATGCTTCTCAGCCCGCTGTAAACCTTTTTTTCGACAGCGGCACCCTTGTTGATTTCAGTATTTTTCTTCATGCTTCTGCCGACCTTTCAAAAGTTTTTTCAGTTTATTATCTTCATCGGGTTCAGGCTTTGTGAAATTCTGCAGCAAAAGCTCCCGCAAATCGCCGCTGGAAAGCCCGCGCCGCAAATTCCCTTTCTGCGCTACGGAAATAGCGCCGGTTTCTTCAGAAACCACAACCACCAATGCATCGGTTTGTTCGCTTATACCGATTGCCGCACGGTGGCGCGTACCGAGTTCACTGCTGACATTATTATTATTTTGCGTCAACGGCAAAATACAACCCGCCGCCGCAACGCGTGCATCGCGGATAACCGCCGCACCATCGTGCAAAGGTGCTTTCGGATAAAAGATATTCCCAATAAGCTCGGCAGAAATTTCTGCATCTACCGGTGTACCGGTGTGAATAATTTCCCCAAGAATGCTCTCCTTTTCAAAGACCATCAATGCCCCGATTTTTTTATCGCTCATATCCGCACACGCTTTCGTAACAGCGTTTATCATTTTGACCTGTTCCTCTTGGCGACGGATATCCTCACTGTTTTTAAATCCGAAAAAGTTAAAATTGGAAACACTGCTTCTGCCGACGCTTTCCAATGCATGCCGAATTTCAGGAGAGAAAACAATGACCAACACCAACAGCAAATTGGAGAACACCATAGAAAACATATAGGTGCTGACCTGCATATGCAGCAAATAGACTGCGGCATAAATGACAGCCAATAAAACAAAGCCTTTTGCAAGCTGAATGGCGCGGGTTTCCCGAATTAACTTAATGGCGCTGTAAATCACGAATGCCACCAGCAAAACATCCAAAACATCCGAAATACTGTTGAAGCTGAGTATTGCCTTTCCGATTTCGTCTAAAGTATCGGCAAAGGTAAGCGGTAACTGCATAAAAACACCCGTTTCTACAAAAAAATACAATATATCGCAAAGTGCAGAAACCTGCACATATATAATCACGATATATTGTATCATACTTAAGCGCTTTTTGCAATTTTAAATATAGAATTTAATAAACTATTTACATCTTTTTCCGTTGTGAACACAGACGGGCATATGCGAACCGTGCCGCGTTCGAGTGTTTTATACTTTTTGTGTGCCAAACCGGCGCAATGCAGTCCCGCTCGAACCGCTACATTTTCTTGCGACAAGCGCGCGGCGGTCTCCTCACTGTGCAAGCCTTGCACATTAAAAGAAAGCAAGGGTACATACCCTGTTGGCTGTGTGGCCAAATCCGTATAGAGCTCCACTTTTTCCATTTCGCGAAGGGCGGCTTCAATTTTAAGCATATGCCGCATTTCCTTGCTGTAAATTTGCTCTGTGCCCTGCTTTTTCACAAATCGGACGCCCTGTGCCGCGGCGAGAATCCCCGGCACATTCAAAGTGCCGCTTTCAAGCCTTTCCGGATAGGTTTCGGGCTGTGTGAGCTGTGCAGACAGCACCCCTGTGCCGCCTTCTGTTAAGGGTTTGAGCACCGTTTCGCAGTTGCATAACAGTACACCTGTACCCATCACGCCGTACAGCCCCTTGTGCCCGGGGGCACATAAAAAATCAATGCTGTCTTTCTGCATAGACATCGGTAAAATACCCGCTGTCTGTGCCGCGTCTGCCACAAAAAGCGCCCCGTTCTGATGTGCAAGCGATGCCAAAGCCTGTATGGGCAGTGTTTTTCCGAATACATTGGAAGCCCCCGTGCAAACAATCGCAATCGTATTTGGGCGTAGGCTTTTTCGGAAGTTTTCCACCGTTTGCTCTTCCGTCTCCGCCACTTCAGCGGCAGTCCAGTTGCATATACCTTGTAGGCGCAACGCTTCCAACGGTCGTACAACGGCATTGTGCTCTAAATCGGAGCATACAAAATGTCCTCCGCGCTTTGCAAGTCCCTTAATTGCAGTATTCAGTGCTTCCGTACAGTTTTTAGTAAAGACTACATTCTCACATTGCGGCAATTCAAAAAAATCAGCAACGGTTTCCCGAGCTTTATACACCTGTTCCGCCGTCTCAACCGCCAGTTTGTGGCCTGCTCTTCCCGGATTTGCACCGTAGCGGACAGCGGCAGTTTCCATCGCGTGCAAAACCGATTGCGGTTTCGGAAAAGTTGTTGCCGCATTGTCGAAATAAATCATTGCGACCACTTCATTTCGCTGACGGCAATCCCTTCACGGCGCAACAGTTCCCCGACATTTTGCTTCGGATTTTCAACCGAAACGGAATACCCGCAGCCTTCATTTTTCTTCGTGCTGACGGTTTTGATAACTTTGGCGCGCATTCCGTACTGCTGTAAAATATTTTTCGCTTTCATAGCATAGGTTACGGAGCCAACCTTTATAATCACTTTTTTCATAGTTACACCACCGAACTGTTCTTACCACAGTATATGCCGAGAACGGGCAGGCAGTGAAAAAGAGAAACAGCCTAATACTGTTTCTCTTCCTGCTTGTATATTTTATTCAGTTCTTCAGCCGTAATTTCTCGGCATTCACCGGGCAAAAGTGCCGCATCCAGCGGCAATGCGCCCATATGTGTGCGATGCAGAGCTGTAACGCGGTTTCCTACCGCGGCAAGCATTCGCTTGATTTGGTGGTATTTTCCCTCGCAAATGCGGATTTGTACGGTTTGCATATCTTCCCCGAGGATTTGTACAGACGCCGGTAAAAGCTGTGTTCCGTCGCGCAAAAGAATACCCTGCTTTAAAGCTTCAATTTCTTCGAACGAAATCGGCTTTTCCAACTGTGCGATATAAGTCTTTTGAATATGATTTTTCGGTGATAAAATTCGATGCGCAAAGTCACCGTCATCCGTAATTAAGACAAAACCCGTTGTATCTTTATCGAGCCTGCCCGCCGGAAACAAGCCGTTTCGCCGCAACTGCGGCGGCACCAAGTCAACGACGGTTTTTTCCGCAGCCGCGCGGCTCGCCGAAACAATACCCATCGGTTTGTTCAGCATAATATATATATGCTGTTTTACGGAAAACGGTGTGCCGTCGACTGCGACAGCATCTTGTTCCGCATCCGTTTGAAAGCCGCCGTCCGTCACCGTTATACCGTTCACGGTCACACGCTTTTGCCGCAGCATCGCTTTTACCTCTTTGCGCGAAAGCGTTGTTGTGCTTGCAATCAGTTTATCAATTCGTTCTTTGGGCATAGATTTTGTCCTTCATATTTACGAAACCGTTTGCGTTGTTTCCTCCGAAAACGCTGTTGTTTCTTTGACAAAGCCGTGCATAAAGCCGTCAATTTCCGTGGAGCAAACATCTCCGCCGATAACTTGCCCGTCAAAAACCAGCAAAGTTGCCTGAATACAGTCACGGTTTTCATATTCGGGGTAATTTGTCACTCGGTAAATCCAGCGTTTTACGCGTTTTCCGGCATAGACGGATAAATCAAATCCCTGCGCCTTTTGCAGTTCGTTATACTGGGTGTAGGTATCATCAAAGGTCTCGGGGATAATCACCTCGCTGACCTCAACGGGATCTTCATCCACCGACCAGCCGAACTGCGATAAATAGGCAATGCGCTCCTCTGCAGTAGCGGCACGCACATTCATTTGGGCTTCTTTTGCCGCCTCAACGCCTTGTTTACTGACAAAAAAGAATGCCACGGCGACCACGGCAATACACAGAACCAAAATGGCCATTTTGATTTGTCTTCTATGCACGGACAGTACGAACATAAACATTCACCTCGTACACATATATATGCGACGAGGTGAAAAAACATTCAATCGAAAATCGGCTTAGCCGTTATCCACATGTTTGTGCTGTGCCGCGGCACGAAGCGATTGACGCGCACGGCGAATTTCGTTAACCGAATTGGTCAGAGTTTCGTCGGCAAGCGCCACTATGTTCTCAACATATTCTCCGGCGCTTGTGCGCATATCGTTTGCCCACTTTTGCGCCTGGTCGGTAAGCTCGGAAGCCGTTGCGCGTGCCCCCTCGACAATTTCGCCCGCCTGCGTGCGCGCTTGTGCCATAATATCCGCCGCCGCACTTTCTGCGCCTTTGGTGATTTCGTGCTCCTCCACCAATTCTTTGGCGCGCTTATGCGCCGCCGCAATGATTTCATCGGCACTGTTTTGCGCCGCCGACAAAATTTCCTTGCGCTCGGAGGCAATCTTGCGTGCCTGCATCAGTTCATCAGGCATATTCAAACGAATATCCTCAATGACGCGCTTAATTTCAGCAACATCAATCAGTAAATTCGATGTGAACGGTACGCTTTTGCCTTCTTCGAGAATGTCCTCAATTTCGTCCAAAAGGCTTTCTATGGTCATTTCTCGTCACCTCTTCTGATTCTTTTAATTATATCGTCACGAATTTCCTCGGGCACAAAATTGCTGATGTCCCCGCCCAATTCGCAAACCTGCTTGACAACACTGGAGCTTAAAAACATATTCTCAGCCATCGCGGTTACAAAAACCGTTTCCAATTCATTGTTGAGCTCACGGTTGGTCAGCGCCTGCTGAAACTCATATTCAAAATCGGAAACCGCGCGCAAGCCTTTCACGACTGCAACCGCGCCTTTTTGCCGCGCATAATCCGCCAACAGCCCGTCATATGCATCGACTTCCACATTCGGCATAGAGGAAATACAGCGTTTCAAAAGGGCAACGCGTTCCTCAGCGGAGAACGCATAAGTATTCTTTTTATGATAGTTGGTCATCACCAAAACAATCACTTTATCAAACATCAAAGCAGAGCGACGAATAATATCGAGATGCCCTACCGTGACCGGGTCAAAGCTACCGGGACAAATTACGGTTTTCATACAGTCTCCTCTTGCTTTCGGTATGTCGTCAGTTTCGTTTTGGAATATTTATATTCCCGCAAGCGGCAAAGCGCACCCGCCGTTTCAGGCAGATCCTCCGTATAATCGGTTTCACAAACCACAAGTGCGTTATCCTTGCAACAAGCGCCGAGTATCGGCAGGAGTTTTTGTGTAATTCCTTTGTTATACGGCGGGTCTAAAAATATAATATCATATTTTTCTCTCGCCGCACTGACAAACGAAAATGCATCCGCATTGAGCACAACCGCGCGGTCAAACAAACCGGTTGTCATTAGATTTTCTTTCACCACTTCGGCGGCTTTTTTGCTTTCATCTAAAAAATATGCCTTTTGCGCCCCGCGGCTGAGCGCCTCTATGCCTAACTGTCCACTGCCCGCAAAAGCATCGAGCACCACGGCATTTTCCAATTCAAAATGTACAATGCTGAACATCGCTTCTTTGACCTTGTCCGTGGTCGGACGGACAATGTCGCCGCCCTCAAGCGTTTTTAATTTTCTGCCGCGTGCAGAGCCGGTAATGACGCGCATAAATCACACTCCGAAACCATACAATACATATTCTTTACTATTTTAGCACAAATGTCAACAAAAATCATCATTTTTTTAAGTTTATCAGTAAATTTTCAAGTTCTTTTGTTGTTTTGACGGTTGTTTTGACGCCGACAGCCTCTAAATCGGTAAGGTCACGGAATCCCCACAGCACACCGATAGCATCAATATCGGCATTTTTCGCCGTTAGGATATCCACTTCACTGTCTCCGACAAAAACGGCTTCTTCTTTGGACACACCCATTTTTTCGAGCGCATAATACACACCGTCGGGCGCGGGCTTATTGGGGCGGCTGTCCACACTGCCAACCACGGTTTTTACATATTTCCCGAAGAGTTTGGAACAAAGCGCCTGTGCGGCAAAATCCGCTTTGTTTGTGACGATTGCCATTTTGTAGCCGGCGTCAAATAGTACGGACAGCATATCGGAAATTCCATCATATTCGGCTGTTTTGTTTTCCATATTTTGCTTATAATGTGCACAAAAAACAGTAAAGCATTCATCTATCGTATTTTTTGGTGTATTTGCCGGTACAGCGCGTTCGATTAACTTCCGAATGCCGTTGCCGACAAAGCGACGTACTTCCTCCAAGGTGCGTTCCGGCAAACAGCACGAACGCAAGGCATAATTGGTACTGTCCGCCAAATCCTCTAATGTATTTAACAATGTACCGTCCAAATCAAATACAATGGCTTTTTTCATTCGTTTTCATCCTCTTTATGATAATATGCATAGATTTTTTCCGCCGTTTTGCATCCGACGCCTTCAACCGTGCAAAGTTCGTCCACACTTGCCGCTTTAATTTTGGAAATGGTTTTAAATTGTTTCAGCAGCGCTTTCGCCGTCATTTCACCAATACCGTCAATCTCTGTCAATGACATCGTTAAATTCCGTTTTGCGTGCTTGCTTCTGTGATAGGAGACAGAGAAACGGTGCACCTCCTCCTGAATTTCGGAAATCAGCGTAAACACACGGCGGTTGGAACGAATTTCAATTTCCCCGCCGTTTTGTGCAATCGCACGCGTGCGGTGACGGTTGTCTTTGACCATACCGAACAACGGAACTTGCAATCCAAATGCTTCCAATACGGGTTGTACGGCATTCACCTGCCCAACGCCGCCGTCTAAGAGGATTAAATCCGGCAATTTTCCAAATCCCTCGCCCGTTTCTTTTTGCGCGTTATATTCCGTAAAGCGGCGTGTCAGCACCTCTTCCATAGAACGGTAATCGTCGTTGCCTTCAAATGATTTTATGGTAAAACGCTTGTATGCCTGCTTATAGGGCTTACCGTCTTTAAAAACGACCATACCCGCTACGCTGTCCTGCCCTGCGGTATGGGAAATATCGTAAGACTCGATATAAGAGGGCGTTTTAGAAAGCCCCAGCAAATCGCGCAATTCTTCCAGCACCGCTACGGTTTTGCCGCTCAACCCAACTTTCAACGCCAGTTTTTCCTGCGCATTTTCACGGCACATATGCACAACCTCAAGCTGTTCACCGCGCTTCGGGCAAACCACCGATACCCTTTTCCCTTTCTTTTCGGAAAGCCAGCGCGCAATATCGTCTGCGTCCTCCAGTTCTCCATCTACTGTAACGCGCTTCGGAATATTGTTCCGCATCGAATAATAGGTCGGAATGGCTTGCGAAAGCATCGCCTCAGGGGTATCGTTTTTTTCAAAAAAGAAATGTTCACTGTCAAACAGTCTGCCGTCTGCAAAGCGCAAAACCGCCAAACAAACCGTATTTTCCGATTCGGCAAGAGAAAAAACATCCTGCTCCTCAACAGATTTAAAGACAACCTTTTGCTTGTCCTGCATACGCGCAATAGCACGCATACGGTCTCTCAGCTTTGCCGCGCGTTCAAAATCGGTTTTTTCGGCGGCGACAAGCATTTCTTCCTCCAACTGCTTTAAAATTTCCTTGGTATCCCCTTTTAAAAAGCGAATCGCCTGCAAAACCGCCTCACTGTATTCATTCTGCGGCACTTTACCCGTACAAACCCCACAGCATTGCCCGATATAATAATTTAAACACGGGCGTGCATTGCTTTTTTTGCCGTCGAACACCTTGCCGCATTGCGGCAACATAAAGATTTTATTGGCGGCATCCACGCTTTGTTTCACAGCATAGGAACTGGTGTATGGTCCGATATATTCAGCGTCATCGTCATTTTTTTGCAATACGGCGGTAATGGTTTTAAAACGGTCACCCGCAATACGAATGTAACTGTACCCTTTGTCGTCTTTGAGCAGAATGTTGTATTTCGGCATATGCTGTTTAATCAAACTGCATTCAAGTACTAAGGCTTCAAACTCACTGTCGGTGACAATGTAATCAAAATGGTCTACATTTTCCACCATTTTGCGCACCTTGACAGTATGCCCGTTTTGCGAACCGAAATATTGACTGACACGGTTTTTCAGCGCTTTGGCCTTGCCAATATAAATAATTTCGTTTTCAGCGTTTTTCATAATGTATACGCCCGGCAAAAGCGGCAATGACATTGCCTTTTTGCGAAGCTCTAAGCGTTTTTCCGACACACTGTCACCTCCCAAAGCCGCAGATACAAAAGCAGACACACCGAAACCGTAGTAACAGCGTGTCTGTCAAATACATAACTATATAAACGGGATTATTCAGCGAAGCCCGACTCCACGAGCTTCACAAGTTCGTCCACAGCCTGTTCTTCATCGGGACCGCCTGCGATAATGCGAATTTTGGTATCACCCATAATGCCCAAAGAAAGAACACCTAAAAGGCTCTTCGCGTTGACTCTTCTTTCATCCTTTTCCACCCAAATGGAAGATTTGAATTCATTGGCTTTCTGAATGAAGAAAGTCGCCGGACGCGCGTGTAAACCAACTTGATTCTGAACAAGAACTTCTTTAACGTACATAGTCATTCTCCCCATATATCATACTATCAGTAATTTCCTGCGTTTACAGTATCATATTATACCACAAAACTTGTCCTCGTCAACGGTTAAAACGCGATATATGGGGGTTTTTGCAAGATTTCGGTGGGTATTCCAAAGTCAGTTGTTTTTCACTCGGTGAACTTTGTGCAAAATGACAAGAGAAATATCTTTTGTATATTGAATATACACAAAAAAACAGGATACACGCGTTTAATTTGCCACTTTTTGGTGGATAGCCGGCGTGCTTGCATCAATCGCCGCAAATTTGCACCCCGCCGCTTTATAATACGCAATTACTTCGGGCAGTGCTTCCACCGTGGTTCTTTTATCCCCTGCGTCGTGCATTAAGACAATCACCGTATTGTTGCGCGGCACTTTTCGGCAGTTGTTGATAATAGTACTTACGGACACAGTACCGCCGTCCGCATCACCGGAGTTTAAATTCCAATCGTAATACAAATATCCCATTTCGGTTACTTTTTGCGTCATACGCGTCATAATACCTTGATTGTATTTTTTACTGACCGTATTACTGCTACCGCCCGGGAAACGCATAATATTGGTGCGTACACCCGTCTCGTTATACACCAAATCAGAAATTTTCTGTAAATCGTTGAGATAGGCTTCATCAGAGGCATAAATTCCGGAATAACTATGCGAATAGGTATGCAAAGCGATGGTGTGCCCCTGTTCCACAATATCTTTCATATAATGATTATATTTGCCGCCGTTTTTGACAAAAAAAGTCGCCTTCACGCCGTTGTCTGCTAAAATCTGCAAAACCTCGGGCGTTCGGGCGGAAGGGCCGTCATCAAAGGTAAGATAAATCGTTTTTGCCGATAAATCCGTACTCCCCTGTTGCTCGGCAGGGGCAGAAGACGGTGCAGTTGCTTTTTCCGCCGCTTGAGAAGCGTGCTTAATGGAAATTTGTTTATTTAAGTCCGCAATAGTTTGATTTAAGGCATCTTTTTCGCTGGAAAACGCGGCACTTTGCTCTTGGATTTGGTTTTGATAGGATTCTGCTTCTTTGGCGCGCGCCTCGCTGATACTTGCATTTTCTTCGGAAAGACTGGCGTACGCCTCTGCGGCGCTTTCGCCGCCCGCACGCAAATTTTTGTTTTTGACCGCTGTGACCGCAAGCACAACAGACAAAATCACAATGACAATCGCACACCCCAAAAGGACATACTTTAAAACCTTATTTTGCTTCATTGTTTGCATACTGCCCCTCTTCATTGACAAAACAATACAATTTGCTTTCATTTTCATTATATAGCATATCCCGAAAAGTGCAAGGGCGAAATTCTTAAAAATTTGTTACAAAAGGGATTTTTTCGTCACAAAACAGCCGTATCCGTCAAAAAAAGAAAAACGCGTTGTTTTTTCAGATTTATTCCGATATAATGAACTTACAACGAAGAAAGAGGAAATGGATATGGATGCAGTATTACATCGTTTTTTGGAACGGAATCTTCCGTCCGTGGCAAACGGCTTTGACATTCAACTGGAGCCGCGCGTGCCTGACGGCTACACAGTAACCTATGCACAAAATAAGGTTAAAATTTGCGCGGGCAGTCGTGTTTCGGCTTGCAATGCAGTGTATGACTACTTAAAACAGATTTGTCATGTCAATTATTCTTGGTGCGGCAATGAAACACTCCGTGTGGAAAAACTACTGCCGTTTGACGGGGTTATGGAAAAGACCATTGCGCAAAAATACCGCGTATATATGAACTACTGCACCTTAGACTACTCCATGTGTTGGTGGGATTTTGCACGGTGGGAAAAAGAAATCGACTTTATGGCGATGAACGGCATCAATATGCCGCTTTGCGTACTCGGTACGGAGGCGGTTTGGTATGAAACGCTGTTGGAATTCGGATTTACAAAGGAAGAAGCATTACAAACAATTTCGGGGCCTGCTTTTTGGGCTTGGCAGTTGATGACCAATATTGAAGGGTATATGCCACCGCAGTCGGAAGAATATGTGTACGAGCGTTTGGCGCTTGGTAAAAAGGTTTTGGCACGCGTGCTGGAATTCGATATGTTGCCTATCCAGCAGGGATTTTCGGGACATGTACCCGTATTGCTGAAAGAAAAATATCCCAATGCAAATATCGTAGAAAAGCACGGTTGGTGCGATTATCCGGAAACTGCGCAATTAGACCCGACCGACCCGTTGTTTTTGAGCATAGGAACGGTCTATCTTGAAAAGTTAGATACACTTTTAGGCAATCACCATTTTATTGCCTGCGACCCGTTTCACGAGGGCACGCCGCCGAAACAGGGTATGCTGTATTTGCGCCGCGTCGGCAAAGCCATTAACGCGCTTTATGAGAATTTTGACAAAGAATCCGTATGGGTAATGCAGTCTTGGTCTATGCGCAAACACATTGTCAAAGCCGTACCGAAAGACCGCTTGCTGATTTTGGATTTAAACTCTGAAAAAACACCGAAAACCCGAAACTGTTGGGGCTACCCCGTGGTTGCGGGTATGCTCCATAACTTCGGCGGCAAAAACGCAATGCAGGGAAAACTGCGTGTGCATTGTGAAAATCCGTATGCGCGCTTGAAAAAGCGGAAAGCAAATTTGGTCGGCAGTGGGCTGTTTATGGAGGGAATTGAGCAAAACCCCGTGGTTTATGATTTACAGTTTGAACTGCTGACCAAAAGCGAAGCCATCGATTTTGACAGTTGGCTCGACGATTACATCACCCGCCGTTACGGCGAGCGGAATCCAACCTTGCGTAAAGTGTGGGATATGCTGGCAGAAACCTGTTACCGTGAGGACGGGTATAAAGAAAGTGATGTCGGCTCCACCCTTTGCGCGCGCCCACTGTTAAATCCGAAAAGATGTGCCGCATGGGACGAAACCAAGTTGCATTACGCCCCGAAAGATTTGGAAAAAGCGTTGCAGTTGCTTTTGTCGGTACGCGAAGATTTTAAAAGCAGCGACGGATATCAATATGATTTGTGCGACCTTACGCGGCAGGTGCTTTCCAACCGTTTCCATACACAGCAAGCCGAATTTGCAAATGCCTACAAAAATAAGGATATAAGTACTGTAAAGCGAATTGCGCATTCGCAAATGGAAGTTTTAGCGGATTTGTACGCATTCCTCGGTCTGCGCCGCAACTTCACGCTGGCGCGCTGGATAAACCAAAGCCACGCGCTCGGTACAAACGAGGCTGAAAAACAGTATTTTGAAAAAAATGCACGCACACTTATCACGGTTTGGGGAAATTTATACGGGGACTGTTCCTCGCTCTATGATTACGCGTGGCGCGAGTGGAACGGGCTTATCAAAAAATACTACGCCGTGCGTTGGGAAAAATTCTATGCACAAGCCATTGACGCGTTGGAAAACGGCAAAGAGTTCCCACAGGCCAAACTTACAGATACCGTTTGGGACAGACCGCGGTTTAACGCAACGCCGTTCGGCCGGGAACTCTTCCAATTTGAAAAGAATTGGTGCGAAACCTATTCGGAATATGAAGAACCGCAAAACAGAGATGTCACCGACACCGCACAGGCGTTATATGAAAAATACTGCACGAACGAAACCACCTCATTTTAAAGATAAAAAAACAGAGCAGCCGTATTGGTTGCTCTGTTTCGTTTTGCAAACTTAGATTTGCTCTTTGACCTTTGCCGCCTTACCGACTCTGTCACGCAGATAGTACAGTTTGCTTCTGCGGACTTTACCGGAACGGACAAGCTCAACCTTTGCCACATTGGGAGAATTCACGGGGAATACTCTCTCAATGCCGACACCGTAGGAAATGCGGCGAACGGTAAAGGTTTCAGAAACGCCGCTACCTTTGACAGCAATAATGGTGCCTTCAAACACCTGAATTCTTTCTCTTTCACCTTCACGGATTTTGACATGTACCTTAACGACATCGCCAACCTTAATGTGCGGGCGGTCTTCTTTAATCATGCCTTCGGTCATAACTTTGAGTGCGTCCATTTTCAGTCCTCCTAATTTTTCAGGCGTTCGTACAAGAAAATGCAGAGGACCGCCAGCTTTAATGTTGCCATTAACTGCCGTTGGTGAGAAACCAACGCAAAATGCTAAAATATAATAGCATAGGTTTTTATAAAATGCAAGTATTATTTTTAAAAAAGTAGAATTTCGCAAAAATCAGCAAAACGGCTCCCCGTTTTCAAGCAAAATGTGCTTTTTGAGAATATCGATGTTTTGAATTTCACCGTCAAAGCCGTCTGTGAGCGCCGACAAAAGCAGTGTCGGGTTGATATTGGTTTGGTCGCCCGCTGTTAAGCGCAGTTCTAATTTGACCGCATTATCTTCCGCGCACATATCAAACTGCAAAACATTCGGTTTAATATCGATTTCTTTGTCAATTTTGCGTCTGCCCTGTTTCGCCTTTTTGAGAACGGTAATTTGCTCTTTAGAAAAAGCAGTTTCCGTAAATGCCTTTAACGCCGTGGGATTGTCACAATACAGACGCACCTCGTAATCGGCAAAGGCGATTTCGCTCGGCTTATGCACGGGCTTTTGCACAGACACCACCGTAATATCTTTTGGGAGTGCCGCATTTAAGCGGGTTTGGATTTCTTTAAAGGACATTTCCCCCACCAAGCGCACATCTGCAACCTCGCAAAGGCTTTCCTGTCCGAGCGACAGCGGGCGCGCAAAGGTCATAAACAAATGCGGGTTAAACCCCTCGGTATACCACAGCGGAATACCTGCCCGTTTCACGGCGCGGGACATACAGCGCATTAAATCGAGGTGAGAAATGTATTTTGCAAACCCTGTTTTGGTAAAAAAGAGCCGAACATCATTTTGCATCGCATTTCCCTCCGTTCAAGCGCGCCGCACCACACGCCGCACATTTTTGGCGACAGTTCGGGGTGGTAATACTTTCGTGCGCCTTTTTGTTTTCCTCGATTAAAAAGTCCTTGCGAATGCCGTAGTCCAAGTGGTCCCACGGCAAAATCTCGGAAAATTCTCGGCGGCGGTTGCTGTAAAAAGCAGGGTCAACACCGCACTCCTCAAATGCTTCCATCCATTTGTCAAAGAGAAAATATTCATCCCAACCATCAAATTTACAGCCCTTGCGCCACGCTGCTTCAATCACATCACAAAGCTTGCGGTCACCGCGGGCAAACACACCCTCCAAGAAACTCGTTTGCGATTGGTGCCAGCTGACTTGAATTTTGTGCGTATGCACATTTTCCATCAAATGTTTTTGCTTGGTGACCAGCTGCTCCATCGTATCCTGTGGTTCCCACTGGAACGGCGTAAAGGGCTTCGGCACAAAGGACGCCACACTGATGCTGACGGTCACACCTTTTCCTTTGGGCTTGTCCGGATTTTTATAGAATTCATTGACCACCTTTTGCGCAAGGTCAGCAATGCCTGCAATATCCTCCAAAGTTTCGGTCGGTAATCCCATCATAAAGTAGAGTTTCACCGAAGTCCAACCGCCGCGGAACGCCTGGGCGGCAGTAGACAAGACTTCTTCTTCGGTGACATTTTTGTTAATCGCGTCACGCAAGCGCTGTGTGCCCGCCTCGGGCGCAAAAGTAAGTCCGCTTTTGCGCACCTTTTTGAGCTCCTCCATCAATTCTTCCGAGAAATTATCCACACGCAAAGACGGTAACGACACATTGATTTTTTCAGGTAGTGCCCACGAGAACATTTGCGGAATTAACCGCTCAATTCCCGAATAATCGCTTGTGCTCAACGAGCATAGCGAAACCTCATCATACCCTGTCGTGTCGCAAAGGCATTTTGCCTGATGGTTGACGGTATCGCTGGATTTTTCACGAATTGGCCGGTAAATAAAGCCCGCCTGGCAAAAACGGCAGCCGCGGATACAACCGCGGAATACTTCGGCAACCGCGCGGTCGTGCACAATATCAATATACGGCACAACGAATTTTTCAGGGTAATACACCTTGTCCAAATCGGAAATAATGCGTTTTTTGACTTTCGCGGGTGCACCTTCTTTCGGCGTTACGGCGGCGATGGTACCGTCTGCATGATAAGAAACATCGTAAAATGCGGGCACATACACGCCCTCAATTTTTGCGGCGTCGCGTAAGAATTCAAGTTTTGTAGAGCCTTTTTCTTTGTGCGCAATGAAAAGGTCAATCAGTTCGTTAGTGACCTCCTCCCCTTCACCGGGCAGAAAAATATCAAAGAAATCCGCCAACTGCTCGGGGTTGCACGCGCACGGGCCGCCACCGACCACAATCGGTGTAAGGTCTTGGCGGTCACGGCTTCTCAGCGGGATTTTGCCAAGGTCGAGCATATTTAAAACATTGGAGTAACTGAGTTCGTATTGGAGCGTGAAGCCAATCATATCAAATTGCGAAAGGCTGTCGCCGCTCTCAAGCGCAAACAGCGGTACATCCGCCTTGCGCATTTCTTCCTCCATATCCGTCCACGGAGCAAATACACGCTCGCACCACGCGTCCGCCCGCGCGTTGACCAAGCTGTATAAAATTTTCATACCGAGGTGTGACATTCCGATTTCATAGTTATCGGGGAAACAAAACGCATAGCGAAATTTCACGCTGTTTTTATCTTTGACAACGGAATTCACCTCGCCGCCCGTATACCGCGCTGGCTTTTGCACTTTATTTAATAACTGTTCCTGTTTTTTTGTAAGCATACAATACCTCTTTTTGGTTGATACACAGTATCATACACGAAAAAAGGATTTTTTGCAATTCTAACATTTTACAAAAAGTGTAATCATTAGATAACCCGCAAGCAAAAGGAGTGTAAAATTATATCGACTGCGAAGCAAAACAAAAAAGCCAAAGCCCATAATCCCTAAAATGCAAAAAAAGGAAACCACTTTTTGTATTTTCAGTTGGGTTTCGGGATTGTCAATACGCTTACACAAAAACGCCCAAAACGCCCTGCCGCCGTCCAAAGAAAATACGGGCATTGCATTAAACAGGAAAATATATAAATTCACAAAGCAACAGGTAAACACGGTTTCCGAACGATAAAATACATAAAGCAGTAAAAAGAGCAAAAACAGCAGGAAATTGACGGCGGGTCCTGCCAAAGCCTCGCAAATTTCCTGCTGATAACTGAAACAAATATCATCGGCGCGCACAATCGTTAACCCGAACAGCCCGAATTCGATTTTTTGCGGCTTTTCACGGAACAAAAAGTCACACAGTAGATGTCCGCATTCGTGCAAAAGCGAAAACAGGACAGCAAAGCATAACACAGTGTTATCGGTACAAGTCAGCAAAAAACAAAGCAAAACCGCAAACCAAAAGCTGACTTTGACTTTAACACCCCGTACCGTTATCTGCATAAAGCCCTAAAGCCCACGCGGGGTTACAGCGCGTAGTTCCAAGCCAAATTTCGAAATGCAAATGCGGTCCTGTTGCCTGTCCCGTTGAGCCGACTGCGGCGATAACCTCCCCGCTTTTTAAGTTCGCGCCCGTTTCTGCTAAAACCGTACTGCAATGGCAGTATACTGTGCGAACACCGTTGCCGTGCTCCAAAACAATATAATTGCCGCGCGCGTCGGTATACCCGACTTCTGAGACCGTTCCGGCATAGGCGGCATAAATCGGCGTACCCTCCGGTGCGGCTACGTCAATGCCGGAGTGAAAGCCGTACGCCTTTGTTACGGGGTTTTCGCGGTATCCGAAATTCGAGGTCACACGCTTGTAGTCCACAGGCACAGTGAATTTTCCCGTCACCGTAAATGGGGAAAAGGAAGTAATGTCGTCAGGATACAGCAAATCCTCCCCACCCGCGCCGTCATAGACTTCTATTGATGTCTCCATTTCACTCGCCTGTGTCACAGTGTTATCTGCACCGTCTTCCGTTTCGGCAACACTCGGCGGCTTAAACACAAAATCCGACACACGCCGAAATGTGACTTGCAGCTCCTCTTTTTCCATATCGCGTGAAAACAGCGCCGCATATGCCTGTTTCAGTGCTTCAAACCGCGTTTCACTTGTTTTAAAAACAATAAATGTAATGCCGCTCAGCAAAAGGCACAGCACCAACTGCACGGCAATCACGCTTTGCAATGTACCGCTTGTTTTTTCCATATCCGGCGCAGTACGCACGGCACAAGTGCGGGAAGCTGTATTTTCACGCGTGCTTGGGTAAGCAGTGTCAAATTTATACTCCCTCGGCTGTTGCATTTTTCGTCACTCCTGTCTTTTCTTTGTCAACTATGTATATGATTTTCAGGGTATAAAAATGTAATTTCAGCATAAAAACAATATTTTTGAAAACTTTTTTCGGAAATTATAAAAAAAGACTTGATTTTTTGCGGACTTTTCGATATAATACAACAGCATTGACAAGGACGTTTAGCTCAGTTGGTAGAGCATTCGCTTGACGTGCGAAGGGTCAGCGGTTCGAGTCCGTTAACGTCCACCAAAAAAGAAGCACATTCTTACGGATGTGCTTCTTTTCTTTATATGCCATTACAAATGATCGCAATGCATCCGTTTCACAACATTGTATTCACAAGCAACAGCAGTATCACACCCGGCACACCGCCGAGTGCGGAAATGCCCAAATGCCCCCAGTTAAGCGCCAGATGCACGCCGAAAAATCCGCCTACAAAATTCACGGCAAAAAATGCGGCAAGCCCTTGCAATGCTGTAAGGAAAAGCATAGTAAAAAAGCGTTTGGTGCGAAGCATCGCTATCAATATAACAATCCCCGAAAAAATCAAGGCAAAATAAATCCAACCGTTCATCTTTGTCCTCCCTTTTGTTCAATATATGTCAAATAGGCCGTAAAATATGCGCGATTATTTGCACCGTTTCGGAATATACTGAAATAGAACGGAGGTTTTATGATGTTGAACAAGCCAAACACCTATGAACAATTTTGCAAGCACAAAAATCATAATGTATATTTAGAGGAATTTTTTGATAAAGACGGTACACATATTATTCGCTGTGAACATCATACAGACTGCGATTGCGGGGATTGTATTTGCATTGCACGACTGCAAAAAAGCATCCAAACAGCGAAAAATCCTAAAAGTTTTCAAAAATAATCGGAAACGGTTGACCGAATATAAAAAATTTAGTAGAATATTGTTAAATAAAATGATTTTTTATGCTTTATAATATATTCGGTGATTAAAATGAAGAAAATTGCAGATTTTCAAATCGTGGATATGATTCCCTTTTTAAGCGGCGTCATTTTCTCGAAAAAAGAAGCTGTCGGCGAAGACAAATGCAGAGTTTCCTTCTACGGATTTGATATTAAAAATTACAGAAATGCCCCGGTAACCAGAAGTGTGTATTTGCTCAACAAATTTGGCAACGGCTACAAGCGGATTGTTGACGCTATTGGGGACTATTTAAACTGTGATGCAGACACTTTTAACAATAACGGCACGGTGCTTGTGTACCCAACCGGCGAGACCGGCGTGTTCGATTTTGAGGGCAAAAGCCTGTGGGCAGGCGATTTATTATATCACGGTTGTCCCGTGCAGGATGTGGCGGCGGACGGCAACCAAATTTGGTGTACCGTACCCGACCAAAACGCTATTATCAGTTATTCTATTGCCCACAAAAAGTTCTATATGCGCATCGGCGGCGAAAATTCAACGGCATTCAGCCTGCCGACTGCCATTCAAAAATACGGCAATGAGCTGTTTGTCTGTAATGCCGGATCTTATAAAATCCGCACGGTCAATTTAAAGGATTTTTCCGTGCACGATTTTCGCACCTTTGACGAGCCTGTACGCCGTTATTTGCGCAGTTGCGGCAAGGAGATTGTACAACTTGATTCCGGTATTTACATACTGTGAAACAAAAATATGATCAAAAAGGGGCTGTAAAAAAACAGCCCAAATAAAAAATCGACTGCAAGTAATCCGA
>JBJEPR010000074.1:0-4977 GCA_051881335.1 Candidatus Fimenecus sp.
CGCCGAACATATGAATCGCCGCAGAGCCTGCATAGTCAATAAATCCGAGTTTGCAAAGCCAACCTTGGCTGTTCCAAACCCAACCTGCTTCAATCGGATACACTACCGCGCTGATAACCGCGCTGTAAATGCAGTAGGCGCTGAATTTGGTACGCTCTGCCATCGCGCCCGAAACAATCGTTGCCGCCGTGGCGCAGAATACAAGGTTAAACACAAAACTGGACCAGTTGTAAGTCTCCCAATTTGTAAAAATATCCAAGTTCGGCAACCCGATAACGCCCGCGACATAATCCTCCGCAAGCATCAGCCCCGAACCAAGTGTTACAAACACCACTGAACCGATACAAAAGTCCATTAGGTTTTTCATAATAATATTACCGGCATTTTTGGCTCTTGTAAAACCTGCCTCTACCATTGCAAATCCACATTGCATAAAGAACACCAACGCGGCGCCGATTAAAAACCATATGCCGAAGGTAAGCTCTGATGCGGCTTCCATAATTTCTGCCATAATCCATTCTCCTCCGAAAAAGAAATCGGCACACGAGGGCAGTTTGCCCGTCGCACGCCGTTGTGCCAAACAACAAATTCAAATACATAGCTCTCCGGAAAAGTGATGCAATGAAAAAGGCGCTGTGAAGTCCGACTTCACAACGCCTTTGTTGTTATGCACAAATGATACGCCTGTTTTTTTCACGCGTCAAGCCTAATTTTCCTATTTTTGTTGATTTTGGCGGTTTTCATAACCGAAAACGAACAAAACACGGTTTGTTTTATGGAAATTATACAATATATATGGCTTTTTGAGACGAAATCTGCTATACTGCAATCGGGTGAAGGAAATTGCGACCGTATTATTATTCTTTCAACGAATATGTACAATCCCGTTTCGGGGAAAAACTGTATAAACTCTCATTAGGGACGGGCTGTACCTGCCCAAACCGTGACGGCACCTTAGGTACAAACGGCTGTATTTTTTGCAGTGCAGGCGGCAGTGGTGAATTTGCAGAATGTGCACAAGAGGATATCCATTTACAGATTGAGCGCGCAAAAGCACAGGTTTCGCAGAAATTTAAAGGCAAGCATTATATTGCCTATTTTCAAAGTTACACAAACACCTATGGGGATATTGCGCGGCTACGAAAGATTTATTTTGCCGCCGCCGAAAACCCGTGTATAAAAGCAATTTCCATTGCTACGCGCCCCGATTGTTTGCCGCCTGAAATCCTGCAAATGCTGAAAGAACTTAACGAAATAAAACCTGTCTTTGTGGAGTTAGGTTTGCAGACCGTGCACGAGAGCACAGCGCAGTTTATCCGCCGCGGCTATCCCCTGCCCGTTTACGAACAAGCGGTTTCGGATTTACACGGTATCGGAGTACACATTGTTACACATCTGATTTTAGGGTTGCCGCAGGAAACAAAAGCACAAATGCTTGAAAGTGTGCGGTATGTCGGCAAAATCGGCTCGGACGGTGTGAAATTACAGCTTTTACACATTTTAAAAGGTACAGATTTAGAAACACTTTACCGCAGCGGCGCATTCCAAACGCTCGAAAAAGAAGAATATATCGACCTTTTATGTGATTGCATAGAGGCTTTGCCGCAAAACACAGTCATACATCGACTGACGGGTGACGCACCGAAAGCCTTACTGGTTGCCCCGACTTGGTCGGCAAATAAAAAAGATGTTTTGAACAGTGTGCACCGCGCTTTTCTTGCGCGCGATATTCGACAAGGAAAAAAAGCACCGTAACCAAAAAACGCCTGCAAATTTCGTTAAGAAACTTGCAGGTGTTTCATTTCTCAATCATTACTCGACCTTCATCATACGATAGCCGACACCGATATGCGTTTGAATGTATTGTGGGGAATTTGGCGCGGCTTCTAATTTTTTGCGAAGCGTCGCCATAAAAACACGCAAAGAAGCAATGTCATTATCGCGGCAGCTGCCCCATATTTTCTGCGTAATGAAGGTATGTGTTAAAACCTTGCCGACATTTTGTGACAGCAAGCAAAGCAATTTATATTCAATCGGTGTTAAGTGCAGTTCCTCCTGCCCCAAATAGGCACAGCCCGCCGCATAATCAACGCACAACGCGCCATTGGTAAAAACGGCGGCTTCACTTGCATTGTCGGTTTGCATCATAGCAAGTCTTCGTTGTGTTACACGAAGCCGTGCAAGCAACTCTTCCACGGAAAACGGCTTTGTCAAATAATCGTCCGCGCCGGCATCCAAGGCATCGATTTTATCGGTATCCTCACTGCGCGCGCTGATGACAAGAATGGGCATATTCGACCATGTACGAATTTTTCGGATGACTTCAATGCCGTCCATATCCGGAAGTCCCAAATCTAAAAGAACGATATCGGGATTATGCGAGGACGCTTCCATTACGGCAACCGCGCCATTCGGCGCTGTCAAAAAGCGATAATCGTGCGTTTTCAAGGTGGTCGTAATCAAATTCTTGACAGACGCATCGTCCTCCACAACCAATATCAACGGTTTATTCATTAAGATGTGCCTCCTCTGCGGGCAAAGTAAAGGTAAACACGGAACCTTGCGGCAGATTATCCGCAACAGTCAATTCGCCGCCGTGCACGGAAATGATGGATTTACATAAGGACAACCCCAGCCCCAAGCTACGGCGACAGTCAGCGACTTGATTGGCACCACTGTAAAACATATCAAAAATATGCTGTTTGGCTTCGTCCGATATGCCGGGGCCGTCGTCGGCGATGCGTACAACGGCTTTCTCGCCCTGTTTAAAGGTTTTGATTTGGATATTTGACCCTTTTGGAGTGTATTTAACGGCATTGTCCACAAGGTTGATAATCACCTGCACAATCAGTTTTGCATCCATCTTTGCAAGCAAAAATTCGTCCTCGTGCTCTACGGTAATGCGGTGCTCACAACTTTTACGGTCGGTATGCCGCAGTGCTTCCGTCACTACATCCTCCATCAGCTCCGCAGACAAATGCAAATTTATTTTGTCATCCTCAAGTCTTGTTACGGATAGCAAATTTTCCACCAAATTGATAAGCCACATCGAATCATCATAAATGTCCGTATACAGCCGTTTTTTGGTTTCATTGTCAAAAGCGTCGCCGTTTGTCAAAAGATTGCTGGCGTGGCCGGAAATAGAAGTCAATGGTGTGCGCAAATCGTGCGAAATTGACCGCAACAAATTGGCGCGCAACTGCTCATTTTTGACCAGAATTGCCGCTTCTTCCTTTTCCTTTGCATTCTTTTCATTCTCCATCGCCAAAGCGCTTTCACCGAGAATGGAAAGAATAATGCTGTTTTCAAACGCATCCGGCGGGGTTTCCCCCACCACGATGCCCGCAACGCCGTAGATATTGTCATTCACACGAATGGAAAGATACAGACAGTTTGCATCCGACAGCGTATCGGTAGTTGCACCCGCGTGTTTATTATTGCGCAGTACCCAATCTGCTACGCTTTTCTCTTTTTCGGAAAGACATTCCGTAGGAAAGGTGGCATCGGGCACACTGAACACCTGCGGCGCTTCTAATGCACCCTCGGTTGCAGGATAGATAACGATATGCTTGCCGAGCAGTTTCACCAACTGATTGGCGGTTACGGTAATAATTTCGTCTTTGCCGGTTGCCCGCTGTAATAATTGGTTGGTATCAAACAGCACCTTTGTTCGAAATGCCGCCTGTGCAGATTGTTTTGCGTGATTTTTCAATCGGACTGCCAGCGTTCCCGTAATCAACGCCGCCGAAAACATAACCAAAAATGTGATTGGGTAGCCGCTGTCATACGCCAAAAGCGTATAGCGCGGCTCAGTGAACAAAAAATTGAACACAATCACGCTGACCATAGAGGCGATTAGGCTGTATATTTTATTTTGCGTCACCACCGAGGTAATTAACACCCCGAGAATATAAACGGTGATGATATTGACCTCAGATAGCCCAAGTTTGTCAAAAAGCGTGCCGATGAGGCTCGCCGCAATCAAGATGCCGATACTTTTTAAAATATCAGAAGCGGAAAATACAAGACTGCCTTGCTTTTTCTCTTTTGCGGTTCGATATTCGGCAGCCGAAGAAGCCGCGTCGGGAATGACATAAATATCCAAATTCGGCGCCGCGGCAATCAATTTTTCGGTCAGCGTAGGCTTACCAAACAAATGCCTTTTAGCCGCCGCGCTTCTGCCGATAACGATTTTCGACACGCCCGAAATCCTTGCAAACTCTGCAATTTGATAGGGTACATCGTCCCCGTAAGCCGTCTCGATTTTTGCGCCGAACTGTTGCGCCAGCCGAATATTGGCGCGTAGTCTTTTTTTGTCTTCCTCCTGCATTGACGAAAAATCAGGTGTTTCAACAAACAAAGCCGTAAACGCGCCGCGAAATGCCGTGGCCATGCGAGCGGCAGTACGAATAATTTTCGCATTGGAGGGTGCAGAGGACAAACAAACCAAAATATGCTCGTCCGTATGATAATCGCTGTTATTCTTAATACGGGCCTGCTCGGTTAACCGATTTACACGGTCGGCACAGCGACGCAACGCAATTTCGCGCAATGCCGTTAGGGTTTCAACTGTAAAAAAACCGGCAACTGTATGCTGTGCCTGTAATTCTTTATAAACCTTTCCCGTCTGCAATCGGTCAATCAAATCCTGCGGTTCCATATCGACCAATTCAACTTGGTCGGCATTGTCAAATACAGAATCGGGAATCCGCTCGCAAACTGTGACACCCGTAATGGATGCCACCATATCGTTTAAGCTTTCAATATGCTGTACATTGACCGTAGTATATACATCGATACCGGCTTTCAAAATCTCCTCAATATCCTGATAACGTTTTGTATGCCGACTCCCCTGCGCATTGGTATGCGCCAATTCGTCAATCAAAATCAACTGCGGGCGTCTAGCAATGGCGGCATCGATATCAAACTCGTGTAATTCGATGGAATTGTACAAAACGGTCTTTGTTGGAATACACT
>JBJEPR010000075.1:0-22336 GCA_051881335.1 Candidatus Fimenecus sp.
TCTCCCCCAGTCAAATGCTGTGCATTTGACAGCCCCCTCGTCAGAGGGGGCATAAGCGGGCGTTTCGTAAAGCGCCGCTACGCTAAACAAAAATTTAGTTCACCGATATGCTGCCGACATCAAACCCACCAAACATAGAATATACTATTTATATAGAGTAACGCGCACAAAAAAGCAGGGCAAGGGGATAAACCCTTGCCCTGCCCTGTTTTTTGCTAATCGTTCGTGTTACACGAAGATGCATCACATAGGAAATGAAGTTAAACTGGCATCCAGCCGTCATCGCCGCCCTCGATAGGGGTGGTATTCACGGAAAGTGTAATTACATCATCAACATCATACAGTGAAACATCGAACTCAGGTGCAGAATAAACTTGTTTCATCTGAAGTTTTCTCCTTTCAAAATCGAATTACTAAATTACCAAATAATTACTGCGTCACGATCACCGTTCGGGTCAATTGTTCCAACGGACATCTCTGCCGTCAGTAACTCCTCCGGTTCAAAAACCGTAAAGGTGAACATAGGTGCAATATATGAAGCTTTCATACAATTAAATAAACTTAACTATTTAAGAAAGCGATGTAGTCACTGGTAATTGTGTCGTAATTCGAAGCGAAATCAAGGCTGTAGATAGTTGATGTGTCATAGAAGACATATGCATCATTACTGCTTGCATCCTTATATTGTACAAACGCAAGATAGGTCGTGTCATACACAGCAGTCTTATACTCAACGCGTGCACCGAAACGATATCCCGAACCGGTGTTCTGGATGTAATCCGTTGTTGCAACAGAGTAGTTGCTGTCGGTAGCAGTGCCTTGTGCGACAGCCTTGGCAGTATCTGCATTGAAAGTAGACGCCTGCCCTTTGTATGCTACAAAGCCAACAGCAACGATCTTATCAGTTGTTGCATCTTTATCTGTGGTGTTCGCGAAGTAATTGTTCCAATCGTCGTTAGAAATGGACGAAACCACACGAAGCTGTTCAGTACCGCTGACAACTGCATTGTCCGCGACAGTCATCTTTACCTGACGGCCTTCATGCGTAAGAGCAGGACCGGCAGCGCCAACAGTAACAGTTGCATTGGTGTAGGTTACCATTGAATCGGCAATGGAAGCCTTATTGGTACCAACATCTAAAGAGCCGGTTGCATCTTCCGTATTGTATGTGCCAGTCAGTCTAAACTGCTGAGCGGCATTAAAGCCAACTTCATAGTTGCCCGGTTCAACACCGTCTTTCAGTCTCATATACCAAGACAAAACCATAACTCTTCCACTAGTCGGAGAATTATTACCATTTAAGGTACCACCACTGATGCAGAGGTAGTTATCGGTAAAGTCATTCGCCCATGCACTGTAGAGACCAGTGTAGCCAGCATCGGTAAGGGTAGTGCCCATATTCGTGTTAGAAATTTTTGCTAAACTCGGGTTAGTACCATCACCAGGGAACAGAACATAGCCATTCGCAGTTCCATAATCCCAGTTACCACCGCCGTATTCGGCATATGCATCACTTGCCTGATACATAATGTTTTCTGTATCATTTTTATCAATGCACATGTTAGCGATAATTGATGCTTGGTCAGCCAAATTCGACACACGCAACATCTGCCATGCCGCGTTATCCCAAGTAATATTTAACTGATACCCACAAAGAGAAAGGGTGGAATCAAGATAAACACTAAACTTGTAATAATCATAGCCGCCCGAAGTTTTTCCCTGATAAGTAGCCACAACATCTGCTTTGATTGTAGGTGTCGCTGCAGATGAAGGTAATACCATTACAGAAAGAGCTAACACGAGAACTAAAGCAATACTAATAATTTTGCTTACTTTTTTCATTGCTTGTCTCAAACTCCTTTATAAATTCTAATTTCATAATCAAGCTGCATAAGGGTTGACAGTCAACGGGTTTGAAGCACTATCAGCGACATATTGCATAATAGAAATGCTATCCGTACCGTCTACTGCTCCGCTCACATCTAAATCACCAGCAAAAAGCTGAACAGCTGTCAGCGGATTTGTTGCACTATCTGCAACATACTGCATAATAGAAATACTGTCAGTACCATCTACTACGCCTGTACCATCCATATCACCAAAGATGATCAAAGTATATGTTGCCACATCAGTACCCTTGGAATCTTTCAAGGTAACGGTTGCGCCAGTACCGTTTTCGGAGGCCGCTGTACCAACATCCCAAGTCAAAGTACCACCGTTAGTTGCTTCGAAATAGTTTGCAGCAACATCGCCTGCGGTTACACCGTAAACATACATTCTTGCAGCATCGACATAACCGGTTGTGCCGTCTTTCGCAACGATTTCCGGAGTTGCCGCCGAGCCAACAGTAGCAGAAGTATTGTTGATTGTGAACACCTGGCCGACAGTAGCAGGATTGTTGTCGATATCAGAAGACTTGTAAGCACCGCAGTACAAAGTACCGGTGATGTTATCCGAAGTCTTCTGGTCGTCAGCTTTCAAACCGATGTCGGAAGTGCCGTTCGCAATCGCTTTCAATTGGAAAGTGAACAAGGTCCCATCAAAGATCTGCGCAGCAGCATTGTCGCTGGCAGACAGCGGGATGAAAGCCACTTTCAAGCAGCCTGTATCAGCGTCGTTATTGGAATACACATCTGTTGCGCCGGTCCCAAAAAGGTCCGCTGCGGAAACAGAGCCTTCAACGAACTGAAAAACCGCAGGATCGTAATACACCGGAACATTGGTCGGACCGGCATAATAATCCGTACGCAAAGCCACTGTAACAGTAACGATACCGTCAACATCTACAGTTGCTTGGTCAACAGAAACGGTGAAGGTTGCATTCTCATTACTCGCATAAGCAGAGAATGCAAACATCGTAGCAACCATAACAACAGCTAAAACAAGGCTTAATACTTTTTTAGCTTTTGTCATAATATCCTCCTTATATTTTCTTCCCATATAATATACAGTTTTCCCGACAAAAAGTCAACAAGTTTTTTCCTGTGACAAGCCGTCCGTCTTGCTGTGCGGCTTAATTGTCAGCTATCACTCTGAAAATCAAGGGCGCAAACAGTGTGGTGACTTCAGCAGAAACGCGCTTTGCCGAGAAATTATATGCACATTATATCCGCGCGGTTACCCGCGGCGGTGGAGTTCTTTCTTTTTCCCCGCCCGCGCCGGAGAAGCGCGGGACGGGGTCGTTTTGCGTTGTGTTTTACACAATGCAGGGGGGTGTAGGTTCGAGACGCCTCCCCCTACGAGGTGTCATTCTGAGGTGTTCGCCGAAAAATCTCTTTACAATGCAATTGTTTTTTGAGATCCTTCGCTACGCTCAGGATGACAAATTTAAAATTTCGTTTGTAGGGTTGGGACGTCGAGGTTACGGCTACGCCATTCCCCCTTTGTCGCTATGCGACATTTCCCCTATTAGGGGAATAACCCGCCACTACGCGGTGTTTGCTGCGGAACGGTCAAGACCGTTCCCTACGGATTGGTTAAAACTCAGCGAGTCTGTGCGATAGTGCCTGCACCGATCGCATAGTTTACAACTGCCGAATAGTCTGCCAAAGCAATTTCATCGTCAGCGCCAGCCGCATCGCCGGCAGCAGCAAATGCATCGCTTAAAGTGGTTTTACCGGACAGTTCCATATCAAGGATAGATGCGTCGAACGCGTCGATCGCGCCGTCACCGTTGACATCGCCGAAGATAACCAAGGTGTAGATTGCCACAACATCGCCGTTTTTATTGGTCAAAGTTGCAACCGCACCGGTACCGTTTTCAGAACATGCAGCACCGGTCGTCCAAGTCAGTGTACCGCCGCTTGTTGCTTCAAAGTAATTTGCCGCAACATCGCCCGGGTTGACGCCGTAAACAAATCTGTTCGCAACATCGACAACGCCGCCGGTAGTGACTTCACTTGCGATGACTTGAATTGTAGACACGAAGTTGGCAATTGCATCAACAAGCGCCTGTTCAGCAGCATCAATTCTGTTCAAGTTCGAAGTTGTGGTCTCGCGATCATACTTCAAGAAGCTCAAAGCGGAATGGCTGTAGAGGATTGCCTCGTTGCCGGCTTCGTCTGTGTACGAATAGCCAAGCGCTTTAATCAAAGCAGCATATGCTTCCGTCTCGGTCACGCCGTCAACCACGGTGTAGTCATCAGGATTTGCAAAGATGGTGTTCGCAATAGCAACCAAACCTTCCAAATCAGTGAGTGCGCCGGTTTCTTTCGCGGATTTCTCTTTGAGAAGAAGCTCGTTTTCAGCCTTCATCAATGCATATTTTGCGTCAAACACTTCGGACTGAAGCGCGTCAGCGTCATTGTTGACCTCGTTAGCAGCTGCAAGTGCATTTGTATATGCTGCCCACGAATCTGCGCTGTACTTAGAAGCATCATAGTTCTGTGCGTTTGCATAAGCGATTTCTTTTGCAAGGAACTGCTTATTGGTTGTGTTCGCAATAACGAGGTTGCCATAGTAAGTTACCTTCATAGCAAGGTCTTCGTTATCGAGGATGGTGTATGTGGGAGCCTTGTAATTCTCCATGGCTACTGCATAAGCTTCCATCTCTTCTTCTGTGGGCTCGATTACCGTAGCATTAAGAGCAAGCTGTTTCTTTTCATTGCCTTCTGCTGCGATAAGCGCCGCAATTTCATCTGCAGAAAGTGCACTTCCTTCAATTCTGTTTTCAGGTGCCTTGGGAGTATCATACTCTGCGATACGATTGTAAGCATCGTTTCTTGTATCGTGGAAATCGAAATACTCATAAAGCTTGTAATCCTGATAGTTGATGCCCTTTTCGCCCTGGGCAGTGTCAACAGCAGTTTCGATGCCTGCTGCAGTTGCCGCAGAGGAAGGTTTCTTAGCAAGCGCCTTGATAGCGTTATCCAAACGGGTATACGCTGCATCAATGTTCTCCTGAGTATAAACAGAAGTGAATGTGGATGTAAGCTTCGGCGCCTTCACATAGACAGAAGCCTGGTCCATTGCCGCGAGGAGCTCTGCCCACTCTGCGTCAGCAGTATCATCAAAGTATGCACGCTGATAACCGTTATTCGCAACAGAGTCGAAGAGTTCTTCTAATTCCATTGTATTTGCATAATAGAAGTTACCAAGGTTAATGGAGTAGTTGCCTTTATATGCGCCCCACGTTGCACGGAAGACAACTGTACCGAGCGCAAATGCAGTACCGGATTCGATGCCTGCATAATCAGCACCTTCAACACTCTTTGCAGGATAGAGCGAAACTGTTGACTGTTTGCTCTGACCGCCGTAAGTGTTCCCTGTTGCAGCAACATAGTTTGCGTCAAATCCGGTGTAGCTGTTATTTGTACCGCCAGTACCGAATATGGAAGTGTTTTCAATACTGATATAAATGTTATCAATAATGGTAGCGATAGCGTCCGGATTGTTGGTGTAACGGCCCACGGAATAGTAAGCTTTTGTATAAGCCCAGCTTGAACCACTGCCGTCACCCATTGTTTGGCTTTTGGGAATGTCAGTCGCTGTATTGGTTACATAGGTAAAGAAGTAAGCGTACTGGTCGCCACCGATGGAAGTGCCGTCCTTGAACTGAACTTGATACTTCACCTCAATTCTTGCAGCACCTTCTGTAGAACTGGGGGTGTAAGTCAACGATGCACTCGCACCGGGTGCGATAACCTGGCCTGCTGTGAAAGCAACAGAACCATTGGTTGCAGTAATGTCTTCAATAATGATGTTGTAAGAGCCATCATAAGAGCCGTTCTTTCTGTGCTTTTCAAGCATACCGGAGGCGTTGTTCAAAACAGTAATTGTCTGCGCCTCACCTGTGTATGCATAGGTTGCGTCAGAGGGGTTCTTCAGGCTGATGGTCGGCTTTGCAAAATACTGTGCGCTCGTCTTCCAACCTACGAACATATTAAGGAGGGGCATTGCAGTATCGAAAAGACCGTTATCATTTGCCTCATCCAGGCAGCCGAGAAGCGTTTCAACAACATTGCAGATGTTTGTCTGATTGAATACAGCATCAAGCGTTGTGATGCTTGTGGGAATCAGCGTAACATTGCCGGCGATCTTATAAACAAGACCGTTAAGAAGATCTCTGATAACGATTACGAGCTGGCTGAGCAGGTTGTCGTTTCTGAGAACGGTTGTTGCCGGAAGGTTAAGAACGCCCAAGTTAGAAGCGTCTTTGCCGACAATCTTCTCAAGCTGAAGGTCAGCAAGTGCAAGTACAAAGTTGTCTCTGAGCGTTGTCTCAAGCCAATTTGCATTGCTTGTGTCAACATTCAAAAGCTGGTCGATGGGAAGAAGGTCAGCAAAGATTTTACCGAGTTTTTCCCAAGGATTCTGAACGGTGCCAAGGTCGATTGTGAGACCCGTTACATCAACAAGGTTCTCCATCTTCCAAGTCCATTCATAGTCATTCGAAAGCGCCCAGTCAATAATATAGTCAACCTTCGCTTCCCAAGCGTTTACATCTTGGTCGAGTTTCAGGTCAGCCTCGGTGTAAGTCTTGGTGTCCGGATAATCCATACCGGTTGACCAAACATCGGTATCTTCGCCCATATCCGCGAGGTTTCTCAGATAGTGGATACCGATATCAGCGCCCATTGTCAGGATAACATCCAACCAATAGCTGTTGTCCTTACCGGAAACAAAGGTCTTGGTGTTGTAATCCGAATAGATAAGCGCGTCGTAATTGTAGTTGGGGATGAGCTGTGTAGCAAGTTCACGGATAACTGCTGCAAGAATCGCACCGACTTTAACGCCCGTACCAGCCAATTTGTCGGCTGTCGGCAGAATCATCTGCGGCATCAGCAAGTCAACCAGCGTGCAAGCGATACCAACGAGAACTTCATCGTTGTTGTCGCTGATAAGGAGGTTATAATATTTGTCGGGGTCAGCATAGTTGGAACCAAAGATAGATGCGGGGCTGACTTCAACGACTGCCTGCGCAACCTCTTTGATGTTTGCAACAAGGTTGGAGTTATCGCCGCGTGTAAGATTCAGTGTAGCACGGAAATCAGGAGCAAGAACTTCATCAACGATGTCAATAAGGAAATCATTGAGACCGTGAACGATTCTTGTATAGCCTGCGGCGGATGTTGCGTCAGCAGTATCCGCTGTGGGGATATACTTTGTAAGCATATCGGATGTGATTTCATAATCCCAGTTAATCATATCGAAGTAGGGATTGATGTTCGAAAGATCACTTACATAAACCTGATTTTCAAAGCGATAATAGTGAACGCCGTCGATTACTTTGTAATCAGACCAGCCCCAGGGACCCCAGCCTTTTTCCTGTGAAAAGAAAGTATCGTTGGGAACTTCACGGTCGAAGCCCTCTTCGGAACCGACTTCACCGATGTAGGTGAAGGATGCACCGAACCACTCAGCGAGGACTTTCTTCAGAGAGCCGTTCGCGGGAACGATTGCAAGGTCATCCAACAGATAGGGGATGAAGGTGTAGGCAAGCTCAAGTGCGCTGTTGGTTGTAAGGTCAACAGAAGCTGTGCCGGCGTCAATAGCCGCCTTCAAAGAACGAAGCGCAGGGCTGTTGTCCTGATAGTACACAAGCGTATCTTCGTTGCCGTCTTCATCTGTCTTAACAAAGACATATTCACCTGTGCCGTTGTCTTCTGCATCAAGCAACTCTGTCTTGACATAGCGGCCGATTTCCTCATGTGCCTTTGTTTCTGTGTTGTAATCATAACGAATAAATTCGTCACCCGAGCGTACATAGTATGTACGCGTATCCGCCGTCGTGGGCAAGGTGTGGCTGCTGATGCAGTTGCCGGCGCTGTCTTCTATGTAGGTGGTGATGCTCATATCCTTTGTTAGAAGACCCTGGACGAAGGTGTTGAGAACGCTTTCAAAGTTGCCGTCGCCGGCAGTCTTGGTAGCAAGTTCGTCACAACGGGCAATGGTGTCATCCCATCTCTCAAAGAGCGGGAAAATCATGCCTTTGATAAGACCGGGGATATCAGCAATCATGCTGAGGTCAAGCCCTGCAACAGCAGAACTTGCAACACCGAGGTCAACTTCACCTGTTCTTAAAATGTCAGCGATGAGCGTTTTGTTGTCGTTAATCACCTTGAGAAGGTTTGTAACGATTGTGATATGTGCGGTGTCACCGGAAGAATCACGGTTTACGCCGGATTGCCAAGAACTGACATCGAGGTCATTAACAATACCAAGCATCCAAGAAATGGCGCTGACCAAGATGTTTGATTTAACCGACTTGACACTATCAAGTGTTGCACAAATATTGTTGACGGATGTCAGGTTAATTGTCAGCGTGATACCGAGGGTGTTGATAACCGTACCCATATTCAGCGACGGATTATCCAATACGATATCAAGATAGTCGCAGAAAATAGAAAGTCTCTCTTCTGTGCTCAGTCTCGTAACCTGGCCGTAGGGGCTGTATGCCTTCAAGTCGACGAGGTCATCGGATGTTTGATAACTCGTTCTTGTAGCAGAAGCCATCACGGACATGCTTGAGAAAATCATGACAATTGCCAAGAGTACACTTAACAATTTTGTAGACTTTTTCATAAAAGTGTTTTCCTCCTAATTTATTTACATTATATATGTATATAATGCATTCTGTGCCCCGTGTTCACGGTCGGCGCGGGGCACCTTCGCCGACTTAAGGTTGAGCACCAAAGCTTCCTCCTCTGACCAATCCGCACAAGGTTCGCCTTGTGTCGGAAGGGCTCAGCTAAAGCACTCTGGGTTACTCGGACTGTCTTTCACCGTTCTCCGCTTTCACGAAATACGGCGGAAGACAGATGATACACACCCGAGTGTTATTACCTTAGGATGTGTACCAAAACGAATCGCTGAAGCGCTCATTTTTGAGGGAGCACGCTGCCCCCTTAAAAAAGTAGGCACTTCACCCCATTACACCATTCCTATGGTTACACTAATTATACAAGCATTTTTCGCAAATAGTCAATAGTCCGTTCACATTTTTTTAGTTTTCTACAATCCAACCAAATTTTTTTGTCTGTTTTGTGCAAAAAGTCAAGTAAAAGTTGTGACATTTCAACGAAATTATGAACAAATTGTGAACGGCAATTTTGCGGTAAAAAACGGGTAAAAATAGACAAATTTTCGTGCGTTTTCGCAATATCAAGATGTTGTATTTGACGATTTTCAGACAGGCAAGATATTGATTTGGCGGGGGTATGGTTATTGAAGTTGCTTTTCGATATCCTGTAACGGGCGCGAACACATCTTTTTTAAGAAAGAAAAGCTGAAGCAGAGACAATCCGCTTCAGCTTAAAGTTGTATATTTACATATACAAAGCTTATTTAATCACAAGTCCGTCATTGATTACCGTCAAAATGTCAAACGACGGATCATAATACTGCTCGTTCATACACGCATACTCAACCTTAAACAGTTTTCCGTGGTTCATAAAATATGTTCCGTGCGCATAATGCACCATATTGCCGTTATCATCCTTGACTACAAACTCAACGACCTTGCCGTCAATCGCATCAGCGGTTATTTTTACATCGAAAACATTGATGACTGCATCGGGGTAAATTTTTTTCACCTCATCCATAACCTTTTCGTTTTCCTCCACGACACCGGATGCAACCATATCAAGCGTTTGCCCTTCCGCAGCAGTACCCAAATCTATTACCTTAAAGTAAACACTTTCATCGGTATTGTTTTTAAAGAAAATGCCGCTTGCGGAAACCGTCCAATCGTTATTTTTGAAGGTGAGCGAGTAATCCGGCGTCTCGACTTTATTTTTCTCCACCGTTTTTTCGGGGGGTGTCACATAGTTGGTTTGTTTTTCGCCGTTGTCGTCCTGCACATAGTTGCCGTCCGCATCTGTAACATACACTGCGACATCGCCGCTGTCATTTGCCACGGTATTCCCTTCATCATCAATAACCAAAACATATTCCATTCCGTTATCCGCTGTAATTGTCTGCTTTTTTCCGCATGCGGCAAACATAGAAATCAACAGCATCAAAACGCAGATGACGGCAATGATTTTCTTTTCCATAATAAACCTCCGTTTTTTGTTCGACTTTACACAGTCCAAGTGTCTTAATACGCCTTGCCCCAATACAGCATATGCTTTGCGGGTTTGCCGCAGCAAACACAGGTATCGGCAATCTGCTCCTGCTCAAACGGAATACAACGCGACGAAACGCCTGCAACCTCTTTGAGTTTTTCCTCACATTCGCGGCTGCCGCACCACATTGCCTTAATAAAACCGGGTTTATTGTCGGCAATGTCTTTGAGTTCGTCCAGCGTTGCGGCGGTATAGGTCATCTTTTCGCGGCGGGCAAGTGCGGCATCGTACAGCCCCTGCTGTACGGCGTCCAAAAGACGCGGAATTTCGGTTTCCAAATCGTCAAGCGACACAAACACCTTTTCGCGGTTGTCGCGGCGCACCAAAACACACTGATTTTTCTCGATGTCCTTGGGACCCAACTCCAAACGCAACGGCACGCCTTTCATTTCGTACTCGGCGAACTTCCAGCCCGGAGAATTGTCGCTCGTGTCGATTTTCGCGCGGCAGAATTTCGCAATGCGCTCTGCCACTTCCTGCGCCTTTTCCGTCACGCCCGCTTTATGCGCGGCAATCGGAATCACCACAACCTGCGTGGGTGCGACTTTCGGCGGCAGAACAAGCCCATTGTTGTCGCCGTGCGTCATAATCACCGCGCCGATAAGCCGCGTGGTGCAGCCCCAAGAGGTTTGATAGGGGAATTTCAGCTTATTGTCTTTATCGGTATACTGAATTTCAAATGCGCGGGCAAAGCCGTCGCCGAAATAGTGCGAGGTCGCGCTTTGCAACGCCTTGCCGTCGTGCATGAGCGCTTCAATCGTATAGGTGTCCTCCGCGCCGGCGAAGCGTTCCTTTTCGGTTTTTACGCCTTTCACGACGGGCATGGCAAGGAAATTCTCACAAAAATCCGCATAGACATTGAGCATCTGCACGGTTTCCGCCTGCGCCTCCTCGGCGGTGGCGTGAATGGTGTGCCCCTCCTGCCACAGGAATTCGCGCGAGCGCAAAAACGGGCGGGTGGTTTTTTCCCAACGCACCACCGAAACCCACTGGTTGTAGAGCTTCGGCAAATCGCGGTAGGACTGCACAATCGCTTTGTAATGCTCACAGAACAGCGTTTCCGAAGTCGGGCGCACGCAAAGGCGCTCCTCCAACTTCTCATTGCCGCCGTGCGTGACCCAGGCAACCTCGGGTGCGAAGCCCTCAACATGGTCTTTTTCTTTATTGAGCAAGCTTTCGGGGATAAACATCGGCATACAGACATTTTCGTGCCCCAATGCCTTAAAGCGTTTATCGAGTTCTTTTTGGATATTCTCCCAGATCGCATAGCCGTAGGGACGAATGACCATACAGCCCTTGACGCTGGTATACTCAATCAGCTCCGCTTTGCGGCAGACATCGGTATACCATTTTGCGAAATCCTCCTCCATAGAGGTGATTTCTTCCACCATTTTCTTTTGTTCAGCCATTTTTCTGTCCTTTTCAATCAAGGCGCACCTTAGTGCTCCTCGATGTATTTTACAATATCGCCGACGGTTTTGATGTTTTCGACATCTTCGTCGGGCACTTCAATTTGGAATTCGTCCTCGAACGACATCACCAAATCGACCAAATCGAGACTGTCCGCCTCCAAATCGTCCTCTAAGAGGGTTTCCGGCGTAACATCGTCCTCTTCCAAATCAAATTGGTCGCAAATAATTTTTCTGACTTTCTCAAAAATCATTCTGCACACCTCCAAGTGTGATCGCGTTGTAGTTGTATATACTCATTTTATGGAAATCTGCCGCTTTGTCAATATCATTTTATAAATTCGTTCGAAAATTGTGCCAACGGCGTCATATCCAGCCCGTCCGCTTCGGCAAGCCACGAAAACAGCACCGTTGCCATACGCTTTGTGCCCCCCGCAACCGCCGACTCGAAATTTACGGGAATAATCGGGTCGTGGACGCTCAAACGGAAAATGAAAAAGCCGTTTACTTCGGGCGCGTCAAAAATGATTTTCGTGCCCTCGTAACTGTCGTCGGCAATGCGCACACCGTCCGTATTTTCTGCGGTGCGGTTGACAAGGGCAATCATTTCGCCGCCGTAGGCTTTGAAATCCGGTGCAGTAATTTTCAGGCGAATTTCCTTTTCCTCGGCAGGCTCTTCCAAATCTGTGATTAGATCGCCCAAATCGCCGCCCGCGCGTTTTAACAGGCAAAGTTTGATAATAATGCGTGTGACGAGATACGCGCCGTCATCTAAAAAGTAGTTCTCCCGAAATGCCGCGTGCCCCGAAGTTTCAATCGCCAAGGGCGTTTCCTCGCCCAATGCACAGCGGCGCACCGCTTCGTCAATCACATTTTTATAGCCGCGCTTAAAGCGAATGTGTTTTCCGCCTAAATGTTCGGTGATGAATTTCGTTAAACCCGCAGAGGTTACGGAGTCGGTCACAACCGCGCCGCCGGGAGTATCTTCCAGCGCAATCGCCGCCGCAACGGCAACCAAACGGTTGCGGTTGAGCTCCTCGCCGTCCGCCGTCACCGCGCCGCCGCGGTCCACATCGGTGTCAAAAATCACGCCGAGGTCTGCACCGGAAGACAGCGTTGCCTCGCGGATACTCGCCATTGCCGCTTCGTTTTCGGGATTCGGAACATGATTGGGGAAAGTGCCGTCGGGGTCTAAATAGCGACTGCCCGAAGTATCCGCACCCAAAGCGGCAAGCACCTTTTCCGCATAAAACCCGCCGACGCCGTTGCCTGCATCTACCACGATTTTCAAGCCCGTCAGCGGTTTGTCGTAATTATCGGGGCTGTTTACACCCTTACGAATGAGGTCTTTCAACTGTTCACAATATTTAGAAAGATAGTCGATTTGCACAGCGCGAATTTTCTCACCCGTGTGCGGGGTTGTTTGTTCGGCATCCGTTAAAATGCTTTCCAATTCTTTTCCCGAAAGCCCGCCAGCGCGGGTGAAAAATTTTAACCCATTTCTGTCCCACGGGTGGTGGCTCGCGGTAATCTGCACCGCACCGTCACAGCCCTCGGTCTGCGTGGTCATAAACATTGCCGGTGTCGAGCACAGCGCACAGTCGAGAATTTGCACGCCGCACGCGGTCAGTTCTTTTAAAACCGCCGCTTTTATCCGTTCAGCCGACACGCGCGAATCGTGCCCGACAGACAGTTTTAAGTCACTTACCTGTTTTGCGGTCTGTGTTTCCAAAAACCGCACGAATGCGCCCGTAATGCGACGGACCGCTTCGTCGGTTAAGTCGATTTTTTCGGGATTTTCGGGGTTCACCGCCGTACCGCGCACATCGGTGCCGCTTTTTAAATGCCGTAGTTGCATAGTATTTCCTTTCTAAAAGCCTGTTTTTTCGTCCCCTCTGACGAGGGGGCTGGCACGGCACAGCCGTGACTGGGGGAGAGATAAAATATTATTTCTCTCCCTCCGTCATTTTCGCAAGGCGAAAATGACACCTCCCTCGTCAGAGGGAGGAAAGGGTTTGCTCTCCCGCTTCTTACAGCAAATGCCGCTTTTCGAGTTCCTCGGCGGCAAGTTGTACGCCGATTTTGCCTGTGTGGAAGTTCAAGCCGCCCTGCATCCAAACCGCGAATGGCTCTCGAAGCGGCGCGTCGCCCGACAGTTCAATCGATGAGCCCGAAGTGAACGCCCCCGCAGCCATAATCACCTGGCTGTCATAGCCGGGCATATCCCACGGCTCGGGCGTGACAAACGAATCCACCGGCGCACCCTTTTGCAGTCCTTGGCAAAACGCAATCAGCCGTTCGGGGGTTTCCAGACAAATCGCCTGAATAATATCGTGGCGTTCTTCGTCCGGCTTCGGCGTTACACAAAAACCGAGCTCCGTAAACAGCGACGCGGCGAACACCGCAGTTTTGAGTGCCTCACCCACCACATGCGGCGCGTGGAACAGCCCCATAAACAAACTGCGGTTTTGCCCTAAGGTTGCGCCGACCTCCAACCCCAAACCGGGGGTGTTCAATCGGCAGGCGCAAAGCTCAACCAAATCGGCGCGTCCTGCAATGTAGCCGCCCGACGCGGCAATCCCGCCGCCCGCATTTTTAATAAGCGATCCTGCCATTAAATCCGCACCGACCTCGGTCGGTTCTTGTTTCTCGGTAAATTCGCCGTAGCAGTTATCAACCATTACCACGGCACGCGGATTGACGCGGTGTACAATCGAACACACGCGTTCGATTTCCGCAATCGAAATTGTATGCCGCAAGGAATACCCGCGCGAACGCTGTATGTAGACCATACGCACAGCTTTCTCTGCCGCGGCGGCTTCTATTCCGTCATAATCCAATTCGTCATTCTCGGTCAAATCCACCTGTTTATAGGCAATGCCGAAATCGCGAAGCGTTCCCTTCCCCACGCTTTTGCCGCCGTCAATGCCGATGGTGGAATGAATGGTGTCATACGGCAAGCCCGTCACGCTCAAAAGCACATCGCCCGGTCGCAAAACGCCGTACAGACAAACCGACAGCGTATGCGTGCCGCACGAGAGCGCCCCCGCACGGATAAATGCCGCCTCGGCACCGAAAACATCCGCCGTTAAGCGGTCCAATTTCTCTCTGCCCTTATCATTATAGCCATAGCCCGTGGTGGAGTTAAAATCGGTTTCGTCCACACGGTTTTTGATAAAGGCGGCAAGCACCTTTTGCTGATTGTACTCTGTCAGTGCGTCCAATTTTGCAAACTGCGGCGCGGCGGTTTCCATTGCCGCCGCCGACGCAGTTTTGATTGTCTCGGAAAGTTCAAAAAATTCGCTCATAACTCTACAATTCCCTGTTGAATATAGCCTTTACGCACAAAGCCGGATTTTTGATAAAACCGTTCGGTTTTAAGATCCCCGCACAATAAAAATATGCGGTTTGTGTCCGTTTTCAAATCGGCGCAAAGCCCGCGCACGCAGTCCGACCCGTAGCCCATTTGGCGGTAGTCTTTGTCCGTCACGACATCGCGGATATACACATAGTTCCCCAAAATATCGGCAACGCCCGCCGCAAGGAGTGAATTTTCGCCGACATACACCGCCTTAACCACTGTGTAGCCGCCGAAAATCCCGCGCGCGGTTTTCGAAAGCCATTCTTTGTAGGCGCGGTCGCTGAACTTTTGAAAATCGGCAGTATTGCCCGCCGCAGACGACGCCGCCTGTACCAGCAAATCATAAATCGGGCGCAGATTGTCATTGACGGTGCGCGCCTGTTTGCCGCCGTCGGGCAAGGCGCAAAGCTCCATCAGGCTTTTTTTGGAAAACGGCGTAACGCCGAGCTTTTCGGCTTGCTCAGGCACGCAATGCACCACCACACCGCCGAGCGTGCGCAAAAAATATTGCAGTTCTTCAAAATCGGCGTTCTCTGCCGCCGTGACATAGGCTTTCGTTTGCCCCTCGGACACCACCAGCGCCGTTACGCTGTCGCCCTCGGTCTGCACCCACGCGCCGTCCACACGGTGCACATCTAAAAGGGAGAATAAAGTGAACGCGGTGCAAAGCGTATCGGGCAGAACCGAAAAAAGCTGTTTTGCCGTGTCCGCCGACAGATTGTCAATGATTTTCAGCATTGCAAAGTGCCTCCGCAAGTGCTTTTGTCAAATCGGCAACGCTTTGTATGTCTTTTTGATTCGCCACACACGCGCCCGAGTGAATATAGCGGCACGGCACGGAAACCGCCACGGTTTTGACGCCGCCCGCCGCTTTGTGGATTGCCGCCGCGTCGTTGCCGCCCGCAATCATCGTTTTGGTTTGGCAGGGGATTTGTTTTTCCTTGGCGAGCGCACGCGCAAAATCGTATAAATCCTTATCATACACCGTGCCGCGGTCCATAAAGCTGACCACCGCGCCGCCGCCAACCTTGCAGACCTGCTTGTGTCCCGAAACCTCGGGCAAATCCGCCGCCGTGGTGCTTTCAATCACCAGTGCGTAATCGGGGCGCACCGTAAAGGTTGCCGCCGCCGCGCCCCGCGTGCCGATTTCCTCCTGCACGGTAAAGCAAAATGTCATATCATACGGCAAATCATTTTTTAGCATATCAAGCAGTATCTGCACGCCCGCGCGGTCGTCAATCGCCTTGGCTTTTATAAAACCGTCGCCGAATTCCACATACTCCGAACGGAAATACGCGACATCACCGAGAGAAACGAGCGACTCTGCCTCCGCCTTTGTTTGCGCGCCGATGTCTATAACCATATTTTCAATTTCGGGCACACTGCCCTTTTCATCTTTCGTCAGTTGATGCACGGCTTTGCCGCCGACCACGCCGGGGATTGCCCGCGCGCCGACAGAAACCGCCTTGCCGAACACGGCACGGGCGTCCACACCGCCGACAGGGGCGAATTTCAAAAAGCCGTCGTCGGTAATGTAAGTGATTATAAAGCCAACCTCGTCCATATGGGCGAACAATGCGACTTTCTTTTTCGGGCGCGCCGCGCCTTTTTTCTCGACAAGCAAGTTGCCGAGCGCATCTATTTTGTAAGTTGTGTTTTCGGGAAGCTGTGCCAAAATCCATTCCCGCACGGCGTCCTCTCTGCCGGAGGTGCCGTTTAATTCGCATAAAGTTTTCAACATCACGAAAGCCCTCCGTACAAAATATAATTTGCCAAAAGCTGTGCCGTGTTTTCCACATCCTTAACGGACACAACCTCAATGCCCGTGTGCATATAGCGAAGCGGCACAGACAAAAGCCCCGTTTGTACGCCGCCTGCTTCGGCGGCAATGACATCGGCGTTGGTGCCGCTCGAGCCGCCCATCACTTCGAGTTGATAGGGAATTTGCTGTTCAACGGCAATTTGCCGCAGTCCCGTACTTACACTGTGCGTCAAAGACGGCGCAATGCCAATCATAGGTCCTTTCAAAAGCTCGCCGCATTCCTCGGCTTTCGCGTCGGGCGTTTTGGCAAAACTGACATCGACCGCAATGCACAAATCCGCCTGTGCGTTGAACGCCGCGGCTTTTGCGCCGCCCTCTGTCGTTTCCTCGCGTGTGGAGCAAACGACCGTTACCGTATCGGCGCAACCGCGGATTTTTAAAATCTCCAATGCGAGATACAACACCGCAATCCCCGCGCGGTCGTCGAGCGCGGGTGCGCTGACCAATTCGTTATACAGTTCCGTAAACGAGTGGCGTAAGGAAACACGGTCGCCGGCGGATACCAGCGCTTGCACCTGTTCTTCCGCAAGACCGATGTCAATTAAAATCGTGTCGGGGAGCGTTTTTTCGTCGCCGTCTTTTTGCAAATGCGGCGGGGTGCTTGTCACCACGCCGTATAAGTCTTGCTTGCCGTGCACGGTGACCTCCGCCCCGCAAAGCACGCGCTTGTCCGCGCCGCCGCAAGGGGCGGTGCGCAAAAAGCCCTCAGGGGTCACTTCCAACACGCATAGCCCGATTTGGTCCAAATGTGCATCCAACAGAATGTTTCTGCCGTGTCCTGTGCCCACATAGGTGCAAAGCACATTGCCGAGCGCGTCCGTTTTGACTTCGCCGAGCGGCGCAAACAGCGTTTTTACCGTTTCGCGCGCCGCCGCTTCGTCACCCGAAACGCCGGGCGCGGCACAGAGCATTTTCAGCAGTTCTTTGGTTTCCATAAGATGCACTTCCTTAAAAATCTACCTTAGGGTAACGGTAATCATCCGAACCACGGTTTCTCGTGGCGGATTTGCCCTTACTCTTCGTTAAAATACTCGTTAATCCGAAAGGATTAACTGCGTTTTGTGCCTCGATTAAGACCAAATCTGCACACGATAAACTGCAAAGCATCAAAAATGCTTGGAGTAAAGATGAGATTTGTTGTCTTGAGATGGCAGCCTTGCTGACGCAAGGCAACAGCGAAAGCGACAAATATCGCTTTAATACTGCATTTTTGACGGGTTCGGATTATAACCGTTACCCTAAGGATATGGAGGCATTTTTACTATGGTAAAACGAATTGTTGTCGGTGTGATTGCCGCGCTGATTGCGATTGGAATCATCGTTCTGCGCAATACACCGGTTCTGCCCGTTGCCCTCGCGTTTCTGTCGTGCGTTGCAACCTATGAAATCGAAAAATGCGTACAGCTCAAAAACAAAGCGGTTATGGGCGTAAGCTTGGTGTTTTCGGCGTTGGTGCCGGTGTATTACACCTACGCGTCTACACTTGCAGAGTGCGGCGTTACACTGCCCGTCACTTCGATTGTGGTGATTTATGTGCTCGCGATGTTTATTTTGATGCTGACCGATTACAAAAACACCAAATTTGAAGATATTGCCGCTGTTTTGGTGGCAAGCATCTTTGTGCCGTGGGGCTTTGCAAGCCTTTCGATGCTTTGCGCGATTGATAAGCAGTTCCCTGAATATTTTGACGGGCACCACGGGGTTTTCTACATTCTGTTCGCGCTGTTCTGCGCGCTGATTTCCGATACCTTCGCCTATTTTACGGGCAAGTTTTTCGGCAAGCATAAATTGACCGAAATCAGCCCGAAAAAAACGGTGGAGGGCGCTGTGGGCGGCGTTGTCGGTGCGGTCATCAGTTGCGTAATTCTGTTCGCAATCTTTGACAACTGCTTTTTCACCGTGCACACGGTTACATATTTGGAAGTCATTTTGATGTCGCTTGTTTTGGCGGTTATCGGCATTTGCGGGGACCTTTCCGCGTCGGTGATTAAACGCAATTTCGGCGTCAAGGATTTCGGCAACCTATTCCCCGGTCACGGCGGCGTAATGGACCGCTGTGACAGTATTCTGTTTGTTTCCACGGCGCTGTATGCGCTGATTGTCTTAACGAGGACTGTATTTTGATGACAAAAGCATTATCGATATTAGGCTCGACCGGCTCTATCGGCACCCAAAGTCTTGATGTTGCCCGCAAATGCGGGTACAGCGTCGAGGCTTTGACTGCTTTTTCGGACGCGAAATTATTGGAAGAACAAATCCGCGAATTTCACCCGAAAACCGTTGCATTGGTGTCGGAGACGGCGGCAAAGGATTTAAAAGTCCGCGTGGCGGACACCAATACAAAGGTGCTGACAGGAAAAGCGGGCGTGTGCGAATGTGCCGCTTGCGAAACGGCGGACACCGTCTTAAATTCCGTGGTCGGTATGGCGGGGTTAGAGCCGACGCTCGCGGCCATTTCGGCGCGCAAAAAAATTGCGCTTGCGAACAAAGAAACGCTTGTGGCAGGCGGTGCGCTTGTCACGAATGCCGCAAAAGAAGCGGGCGTGGACATTTTGCCCGTGGACTCCGAGCATTCGGCGATTTTTCAGGCACTGCAAGGTGCGCCGACCAACAAAGCGCTTAAAAAAATTATTTTGACCGCGTCGGGCGGACCGTTTTTCGGCAAAACGCGCGACGCATTAAAAACCGTCACCGTCAAAGATGCGCTCAAACACCCGAATTGGGAAATGGGCGCGAAAATCACGGTGGATTCGGCTTCGATGATGAACAAAGGGTTGGAGCTTATCGAAGCGGTTTGGCTGTTCTCTGTGCGCCCGCAAGATATTGATATTGTGGTGCACCGCGAGAGCATCGTCCATTCGGCGGTGGAATATACGGACAATTCCGTGATTGCGCAGTTGGGGCTTCCCGATATGCGTATTCCCATTCAGTATGCGCTGACCTACCCCGAACGGTACGAATCGCCCGTCGGGGAGCTGTCGCTTTCCGCTTTGGGTAAGTTGACTTTCTTTGAACCGGATTATGACACCTTCCGATGCATAAACCTGTGTCGGGAAGCCATAAATAAAGGGGGACTGTATCCTGCGGCGGTCAATTCCGCCAATGAGCAGGCAAATGCGATGTTCAGAAACGGCGAAATCGGCTTTTTGGAGATTGCCGACCGCGTCGAGCGCGTGCTCGAAAGCGCGCCGCAAAAAGACGACTATACACTGGGGGATATTTTGGAAGTAGACCGCTGGGCGAGAGAAGCGGTACTTCCCGCGTGAGGTGAGCATTATTTTACTGCAAATTACTGCATCTGCCGTTTGGAGCAAGGTTTGGACGGTTGCCGTGGCACTGCTGTTCTTCGGCTTGATTATTATGATTCACGAGTGCGGGCACTTCGCCGTGGCAAAGCTGTGCAAGGTGAAAATCAACGAATTTGCCCTCGGTATGGGACCGGCGCTTCTCAAGAAGAAAAAAGGTGACACGCTGTATGCATGGCGGTTGTTTCCCATCGGCGGGTATGTTTCTATGGAGGGCGAGGACGCGGACAGCGAGGACGAGAATGCCTTTAACAAAAAGCCCGTTTGGCAAAAAATCCTGATTGTGTCGGCAGGCGCAATTATGAATTTAATTTTGGGACTTATCCTGATGTTGATTTTGCTGTCGGTTTCCACCGACCTTATCGGCACGAACACGGTGCACTCGTTTTATGACAATGCCGTCAGCGCACAATACGGGCTGGAAGTGGGCGACCGCTTTGTCGAAATCGAGGGGCACCGCGTTTGGTCAGAAAAGGATTTGGGCTTTTTGATGAGCCGTAGCGAGGACGGCGTTTTGGATTTTGTCGTGGAGCGCAACGGCGAGTTGGTGGAACTCAACGATGTGCATTTTGCCACCGAGGAATACGAGGGCGTTACCTTAATTCGGTACGACTTTTCCATTGTCGGCGTTGAGCCGACTTTCGGCGGCATTTTGAAAAACACCTTTACACAGTCGGCGTCGATTGTGCGTATGGTCTATTTGAGCTTGTTTGATTTGGTGACGGGGCGCTACGGGATGTCGCAAATGGCAGGGCCGGTCGGCACAATGGATATGATAGCCGATGTCACCGCCGAGGCGGCGTCTTCAGGCAGTTTGGAAAGTCTCTTAACGATTATGGCGTTTATCACCATCAATGTGGGTGTGGCAAACCTGTTGCCGTTGCCCGCACTCGACGGCGGCAGACTGCTGTTTTTGCTGATTGAAGCGGTGCGCAGAAAGCCCGTCAATCCGAAATATGAGGGCTATGTGCACGCGGCGGGCTTTGTGCTGCTGATGCTGTTAATGGTTGCGGTGACCTTTAACGATATACTGCGCATTGCGCGCGGGGGATAATTGTAGTGTCGCCGCAAAAGCCAAAATCCATCGACAGCGGCGGTGTTTTTGCGAATTGCATTTACAAACAAGATACACACAAATAAACAGGTGATGGTATGACAGAACGAAGAAAAACCCGTCAAGTCACGGCGGGCAATTTAAAAATCGGCGGCGGTGCGCCTATCAGCGTGCAGTCCATGCTCAATGTGTTGGCAGACGACATCGAGGGCAATGTGCGGCAGGCAAAGGCGTTAGAGGCGGCAGGCTGTGAAATCGTGCGGCTGACCGTGCCGAACAAAGAAGCGGTCAAAACCCTTGCTGCGGTAAAGGAAGCCGTTTCTATCCCCGTGGTTGCCGACATTCATTTTGATTACCAATGCGCGCTTGAAAGCGTGGCGGCGGGGGTGGATAAAATCCGTATCAATCCCGGAAACATCGGCGCGGAGGACCGCGTCAAAGCGGTGGCGGACGCCTGCCGCTTACATAATGTGCCGATTCGTATCGGCGTGAATTCCGGCTCTTTGGAAAAAGAAATTTTGGCGAAATACGGCGCGCCTACGCCCGACGCACTGTGCGAAAGCGCCTTGCACCACGCCGCATTACTCGAAAAATACGATTTTCACGATATTGTGATTTCCATTAAATCGTCAAATGTCGAGCGTATGGTCGCGGCATACCGCAAAATGGCAACGCTGTGCGACTATCCGTTACACTTGGGCGTGACGGAAGCGGGCACGGAGCGTATGGGGCTTATCAAGTCCGCCGCCGGTATCGGCGCGCTGCTTTTAGACGGCATCGGCGACACCATTCGTGTTTCGATGACCGCCGACCCGGTCAAAGAAATTGCCGCGGGGTTTGATATTCTCAAAGCTGTGGGCTTGAAAACCGATTGCCCGCAAATTGTGTCCTGCCCAACCTGCGGCAGAACGAAAATTGATATTATCGGGCTCGCCAACGAGGTGGAACGCCGCCTTTCGACTTGCCGCAAACCGATTACCGTGGCGGTGATGGGTTGCATCGTCAACGGTCCTGGCGAGGCGAAAGAGGCGGATATCGGCATTGCCGGCGGCGACGGGTGCGGACTGCTGTTCAAAAAAGGTGAAATTGTCCGCAAAGTCCCCGAAAACGAAATTGTTGATGCATTGATGGAAGAAATTGAGAATTTATAAGTAAGAGAGCAACTATGACAAAGTTTTACGATTTATTTCCCGACTGCAAGGAACAACTTGAAAAATATGATATTATACTAACTGATGCAACGGTGGAAAGCCTTGAAAACTGTGCCGAAAAACGGCTTTTAACGCTGACGGTGCGGTTTGACCGTTTGGTGTCGGCG
>JBJEPR010000076.1:0-4941 GCA_051881335.1 Candidatus Fimenecus sp.
GCATAATGTGTATACCATGTCCTTACACAGGTGTTTACCATGTTACTCTTGACACCTTTTCCCTCCTTACAAATCCACGCCGCCGAATTCTGCTTCGCTGTCGGAGATTTCTTCCCCGCGCAGTTCTGCGGCGCTTTGGCGAAATCTTGCATTGTCCGAATCGCTGTACTCGTATTGGGCTTTTTCTGTGATGTCGGCGAGCGCGTCAAATTGCTCTGCCGCCCACAAGCGGTCTTGCTCGTTGTCAATATAGAGCGTGATGCAGTTGAGTGTCGCTGCGCACATGAAAATATCATGGCGTCCAATTAGAAAGTCAGGCTGTACAACGGCTTCGTATGCGCGTTTGGCGCGTTCGATGTCACCGTGTTTGGAAAAATATAAACAAGCGTTTGCCAAAATCTCTGATTTTTCCTCGTACGGGGTATTGGCGTTTTCCACGGCCGCAAACGTGTCCGCCGCGGGGTACAACAGCGGAAAATCAACCGTTAATTTGTTAGCGCTGTTATCAAAGGTCTGTAAAAGCTCGTCAAAAACAGCCGCACCGTCCGCATAGGATAAGTATTCGAGCGTGCCGTCTATATAATAATTTTGTGCAAGCGCCGAAAGGCACGAAATACGGTAGGCGGGCAACGCGAATTTCGTTTGCAGACGAAGCAGTCGGAATGCCCGTTCGTCCGGCGCGTAAGTGTATTCTGCAACGGGATTTCCTTTGTGGTCTGTGCGCAGTGTTTTCGTGCGTTCCAACGCATTGACAAGTGTGGGCGTGCACAAAAGCACATTACAAACACCGAGCACCAAAATCAGTGCGCAGCCGATTGCCGCGCGTGTAATTTGTTTACGGAAAGTGGATTTGCGGCGAAATACCGTGCCGTCTGTCAGCCGCAAGAGGATCAGGTACAGACACAGCATATAGACATCGGCAAACAGTACCGACAGCGTTGCATTCGCGCCGCCGTTGCCAAAGAGGAACGAACCTACCGCAAGACCGCAAAAATAAGTGTCGGTCGCGGTGCTTTGCAAGTTGATTAAAACGCATACGCCGGCAAAAATCGCCGTGCCGCCGAGCGCGAGCAAAAAGGCGATGCGCCGCGGCAGTTTATGGAACAAGCGCGCAAGCAACACGCCGAACAGCATCCCGCGTATGACGGAAAGCGCGCAAAGGAGTAAGCCAAGCACGATGAGAAACGCCGCACTGCCGTTTCCCGAAATCCCCGTCAGTCCAAAAAACAAATGCCGCGGGATTTCCGCGTCGGAAATCATAAAGTATTTCCATAAGACAGCGCTGCTATTTTGCAGTATCTGCGTTTGGCAATAGTGGTTGTAAAGCAGTATGCCGCCGTAGCAAAGCAGCAAGTTGGCTGCCGCGACTAAACCTGAAAACGGCAAAAATCCCACGAGCGCACGAAACCGTGTTTTTTGGGAAACGCTTTGCTGGTCAAATAGATTTTCAAAGCCTTTGTAGGCAAAAAACATATACGCGCACCAGAAAAATCTGCCATTAAAACCGAACGCAGTGGCCGATTGAATGATGTTATCTCTTGCGGTCAGCCAGGTGAAAATCGCAAACACCGCTGTGCAAATGCAAAGCGGCAAAAGTGCGCGCCTGTAATCATAACGGACGGTTGCTTTTCCTTTCATAAAATCTCCTCAATTCGTGTCAGCTGCCAAATCCCGTAAGGCTTCGCATTTTGCTTCATACTCCGTATTGGTATGCGGCATAGTTTTGAAAGCCTGCTCGTACAGCGTAAGGTATTGTGTATTGCCTCTTGGAGTTTCCCCCGCGTCATACAGGCGGTTATACAGCGCTATGCATTCTTCCTGTAAATCCACAAAAACCTGATATTCCGCCGAAAGCGCGTCAGCGGCGGCATTTGCCTGTGCCTTTGCCCAAGCAAGGTCCTCCGTGTCAGCATTTTTGTCCTGCAATACCGCACCCAGAAATTCGCCGCAGAAATAGTGGTCGGTTGTATTTTGCGCGTAAGTCAGATACATTTCCTTGCCGCGCGCTTTGTCGATGTGCAAATAGACATACGCGGCGTGTTCAAGCGTTGGTTCATTGAAAATGCCGTAGATTGTATGGTCGCCTTTCGGGGACAGAAACCCGTAGTTTGCCCAACGGATTTCGGTGTCGGTATCCTCAACGGTATAAAATTCGCTGTTTTGCGCACTTTGCGTATCTGTCTGCCGGTCAACGCTTTGCGCATAAACCTCTAACGCCTGTAAATAGGCTTCGTGTACTGCTTCGCCCGTTTCGGCGTGGGTGCGGCTCCAATCCGAGTACGGGTGGTAATAGGCGTACACCAAATACTGTAAACAAGCGGCGCGATAGGCGGGACTTACCGCGTGCTTGGCTTGCCACAAAAGCAAGTCGTGTGCCGCTTCACTTTGCTCCCAAGTGTAATCTATTTGGTCATCTGCGGGAGTGCTTTCCATATCGCAAGTAAGCACATTGACAAGTGCAGGCGAAAATGCGCATACGGCGCCGACACTGAAAAGCAATGCCAAACAAATGCTGACAACCGGTATTATCCAAGTTATTTTACGCATATTTTCCGCCTCCTTACCGTTGCGGCAGTCTGCGTAACAACAGACAAATTCCCGCCGCAATTATTGTGCACCAAAACAGCAACGCAGTGACAGGCAAGATGACACTGTCACCGTCGGTAAAGCACAGAAAGTTTCGCAGATAACTTTGTAAGAACAGTTCCAAGTCGTTGCGCGGCACAACAGTATTGTAGGTATACCGCGCAAAGAGGATGTACGGAACGGCTACCCGCAAGCCGCCGCAGAACAGTAAGCCTGCGCCGATTGCAAGCACAGCGGTCAGGCGGTTGTTTTTCGGCCGCATATATAGGAGTATACCGAGGAAATATCCGCAGAACAGCGCGAGCATATTTGTCAAACCGGTATACAGCGCTGCCCACAAGATTGCCTTTGCGCCTGTCAATTCCGCGAAAAATGCGGAAAGGGTTTCGTTGGCGAAGGGGACATCCGGCATAGCAAATATGTGTCGATATACAACGGACAGCAGGGAATACAAAGCCCCTGACAGCACGCAAATCGGAATAAGTGCGAAAATACTGCCGATTTGCCGTTCGCGCGGCACGCCGAATTGCAAAAACAAATCGGTTTGATACCGAAAGGTTATTGCACCGTACAGAAAAAACAGAATGGCAATGCATATTTCGGCGTATATCGAAAGAATGCCGAAAATCGCCGACAGCAAAAAGGTAATGCCACAGCACCAAAGCAGCGGCTTTGCCCGAAGCCAAATCACCTGTTCCCGTTTCATTTTTCCGCTCCCGTGCCGCCGGTCATGGCAACAAACAATTTTTGCAAGTCGAGCGGTGTGATTTCCACGCCCTCGGGCACAGACGAAGTACGCCCGGTTTCGTCCAAAATATTGACCGACACAAACGCGCCGAGTTGCGTCTGCCCAATCACGGTTTTGTCTGCGGCGAACGCTTCAATCTGCGCTTTCGGCCCTGTCGCGGTGTACCCGCGTGAAAGCAACGCTTCACAGGTTTCGTCTGCCAAAATTTTGCCCTCGTCCAAAATTACCACATTTTCAATGACCGTTGCGATTTCGTCGATTAAGTGCGTGGAAAGAATATAGGTGCGCGGCTTTTCGGCATACTCTGTCACCAACAGGCGGTATAACAGCTCGCGGTGGTTGGCGTCGAGCCCCAACGCGGGTTCGTCCATTAAAATGTACGGCAAATCCATACTCAGCGCCAAAATATCTTTAAAAATGGTTTGGTAGCCTGTCGAAAGCGCGCTGATGCGCGCCGAAGTGTTCAGGGCAAACTGTTTTGCAAAATCATATGCTTTGTCGAGGTCAAATTCCTTGTAAAAGCTCTTGGTCAGCCGAAACGCCTTTTCCACCGACATATGCTTTGGGTAGAGGTTGTCGCTGTTGACCAAAAACAGCTTGGAAAGCGCTTTGTCGTTTTCCTCGATTTCTTCGCCGTCCAACAGAATATTGCCGTACGGCGTGAAAATGCGGTTGGCAATCAGATTTAACAGCGTGGTTTTGCCCGCGCCGTTGCGCCCCAACAGACCGTAGATTTTCTCCGCTTCAAAGGTGACAGTGACATCGTTTAACGCCTGTGTTTTACCGTAAAATTTATTTACGCGTTGGATTTCAAGACTCATATTTATACCCCTTTTCAATCAATTTGCAGATTTCCGCGTCGGAAATCCCTAATTTTTCCGCTTCTTTCAAGAGCGGTGTAATGAATTGATTTGCAAATTCCCGCTGACGCTTTTCCCGAATTTGTTCGGTCGCGCCCGCTTTGACAAACATACCGATGCCGCGCTTTTTGTAAAGCAGGGATTGCTCTACCAAAAGATTGACGCCCTTTAACACCGTAGCGGGATTGATACGCTCGGTTGCGGCAATTTCGGTGGTGGAGGGGATTTGCGTTTCCTCGGGGTACTGTCCCGTGAAAATGGCGTCCTCCAACTGCTCGGCAATTTGCAGATAAATGGGCTTATCGCCCGAAAAATGAAACAGCACAGCATCGACCTCCTTTCTGTCGGTTTTTTCACGCATTTTTTCGCACAAAAGAAATAGGTTAGTTACTTCTATAACTAACCATACAACCAACCGCGCAAAAAGTCAATAGAAACGAAAAAAATCAGCAAAGTCCACAAACGGCACCTTGCTGATTTTGGCAGATTGAATAGAGGAAAGACTTTAAGGCATTGACAATCGATTGCCGAATATTGTATAATTTCGGCGGATAGGGAGAACTACCATTCACGGTAGGCGGTTAAATCCTGCCCCCACCTCCTTTGGAGTGAAAGGGGGAATGACTGTGGAATATTTAACATTTGTTGTTATTATTCTGATTGTAGCCACAGGTTACATAGCCATAATAAAGAAAGGCTCTATAATAAATGTTGGGGTAACCAAATAGAGTCTGCGAAAAAAATAAA
>JBJEPR010000077.1:0-4836 GCA_051881335.1 Candidatus Fimenecus sp.
CTTTTCCCTCCCCCGGTAGAACCGGGGGTTTATTTCCACGTCTAAAGACACCAAAAAAACGGAGACACACTTTTTTGTGTGTCTCCGTTTTTGGCGCGCTGCAAGGGATTCGAACCCCTGACCTTTTGGTTCGTAGCCAAACACTCTATCCAGCTGAGCTAGCAGCGCAAATGCGGTTAAAGTATTCTTTTGACCGCCGAAATATAATACCACCAACCGCCGAAAATGTCAACAGATTTTTTGATATTTTTTATTCTGCTGAAAAGTAAGTCTTTCGGCGCGGGTGCGGTAGGTGACGCGCATTGCGTGCTTGAATGATTTGTCATTCTGAGGCGAAGCCGAAGAATCTCGTTTTCGCCATTCCGGTTTTGGCGATTGAGATCCTTCGCTTTGCTCAGGATGACAACTATATAAGCTAAAACTGTATTTAATCCTCGCGGTAGTGCTTATACCCCGGGTGTTTGCCCGTGATACCGTAATATTTGCGCAAATCAATCAGTTTTTGGATATTCTCTTCGGAAATTTCCTTTTCGCCGCCCAACAGGTGCGCCGTCAGGCTGATTTTTGCAAACAATTCGAGTGTTTCCATACGGTAATAGGCAGTGATTGCGTCCGCGCCGACGGTCAGCGCGCCATGGTTGGCAAGCAACAGCACATCGTGCTCCTGCAAATAGGGCGCAATTGCATCGGGCACTTCATAGGTTGAGGGCGTGCCGTAGGGCGTGACGGGAATGGAGCCGATGGCTGCTACCGTTTCAATCATTGTGTAGCGGTCCAGCGGCACATGTGCCACCGCATAGCCCGTAGCTGTCGGGGGGTGTGCGTGCAACACGGCGCCGACATCTTCGCGCTCTTTGTAGCAACGCAGATGCATTTTAATTTCCGAGGACGGGCGATACCCGTTTTCCGCCTCCAACACATTGCCCTCGCCGTCAATCACCACCAGTTTTTCAGGCGTGATAAAGCTTTTGCTGATGCCTGTGGGTGTTGCCAAAAAATTGCCGTTCGGCAGTTTGACGGATAAGTTGCCGTCATTCGCCGCCACCCAGCCCAATTGCCAAGTTTTGTGGCAGATGTCGCACATAATTTCGCGCGTTTCCATATAATCCATTGTGATACTTCCTTTTTTATTTAGTTGTAATCGGTGACAACGCCTTTTTGCAGTAAAATATTCGCATACAGTGCACTCTCGCCCGTGGCGATAATGGCGTAGGCCTCTTTCGCCTGCTCATAAAACGCAAAACGCTCAATATACTGCACCGCATTTTCGCCGCGTTCGTCATATTTTTGTACCGTGTCAAAATAGGTGTTCCAAATCGGCGTTTCCACCGTGTCGCCGGGCACAACTTCCATTAACCCTACGGGTTTTTCCACATAGGTGTCTAACGGGAACAGTTGCAAAATCGCATCGAGGATTTCCGGCACGCCGTGGCCGTCCATACGAATGACTTTGGCGTTTTTGCCCATACTTTCGGCGGGGAAATTCCCGTCGGAAATCACCAAACGGTCGCCGTGCCCCATTTCGCAAAGCACCTTTAACAGTTCGGGGGAAAGAATTTTCGGAATATTTTTCAGCATAATCCGTTCACCTCCAAAAATGTTTTGTAAGCATTTTCTACTTGCGCGCTTCCATTCGGCGTAAAGGTGTTTACCTTGTCGGAACGCCGTACAATCTCGCGCGCTTCTTTTAAATCTTTCACCGCACCGAGCGCGAGCAGTTGCAACACCAAATTGCCGTAGACGGTCGCTTCCACGGGGCCTGCCACCACGGGTTTGCCCAAAGCGTCTGCCGTTAACTGACAAAGCAACGTATCTTTCACGCCGCCGCCGACAATATGCAACGCATCATACTGTTTTTCCGTGCAGGTTTCGATTTGCCCGACCGCATAGCGATATTTGAGCGACAGGCTGTCATAAATACAGCGCAAAATTTCGCCTTTGGTTTCGGGTACGGGTTGCCCTGTTTTGCGGCAGTATTCCTGCACGCGGCGCGGAATATTGCCTGCGGGAACAAATTCAGGCGCGTCGGGGTCAATAAAGGAACGGTACGGTGTTGCTGCACGCGCCAGCGTTTCCATTTCGGCAAAGGAGAGGCTTTCCCCCTCTTTTTGCCACTGACGGCGCGTTTCCTGGATAAGCCAAAGTCCGATGATATTCTTTAAGAACGAGGCTTTGCCCGCATAGCCGCCCTCATTGGTGACATTGCATTCTTCGGCGGTACTGTTGATGATCGGCGCGGAAAGTTCCGTGCCCAACAGCGACCATGTGCCGCAACTTAAAAACAGAAAATCTTCTTTGTCTGTCGGCACGCTCGCCATCGCACATTGGGTATCGTGCCCCGCAACGGCGATAACCTCGGCGGGGGTAAGCCCCAATTCTTCGCAAAGGTCGGGCTGTACCGCGCCAACCTTTGTTGCGGTCGGTACAATTTCGGTAAACAGCCGTTCGGGCAGTTCCAGAGCCGACAGCACGCGTTTTGACCACACGCGCTGTTTTGCGTCGAGCAACTGCGTGGTGCTCGCGATAGAATATTCCGTGCACTTTTTGCCCGTCAGCATAAAATTAAACAGGTCGGGCATCAGCAAAAGCGTTTCGGCGCGGTCTAACAGTGCGGGACGGTTTTCGCGCAAAGACAGCAGTTGAAACGCCGTGTTGATTTCCATAAACTGGTTGCCCGTTATACTGTAAAACTCACTTTTCGGCAAATATGCGAAGGCTCTTTCGAGCATGCCCGCCGTGCGCGCATCGCGGTAATGCACAGGGTTTTCCAGCAATCTGCCGTCCGCGTCCAACAACCCGAAATCAACGCCCCAAGTGTCCACGCCGATGCCGTCGAGTTCGCCGTAGGCTTTGGACTTGATAAGTGCCTGTTTCACTTCAAAAAACAGCCGCAGAATATCCCAATACATGGTGCCGTTTACCGTCACGGGGTCATTTTGGAAACGGTGAATTTCCTGTAAATCGAGTGTTTCACCGTCAAATGCGCCGAGCACGGCGCGCCCTGAGGACGCGCCGAAGTCAAAACTCAGCAAACGATATGTTTTTTTCATAAACTGTACCCTTTATTTATACATCGGCCCGAAGTTTTTGCAGGCGCGGAAGTCCTGTGACTCTTTATCCATACCGAACGCATTCCAAACCGCGGGACGGAAGATTTTTTCTTCGGGAACATTGTGCATACAAACGGGAATACGCAAAATCGAGCAGAGGGTAATGAGGTCTGCGCCGATATGCCCGTAACTGATTGCGCCGTGGTTGGCGCCCCAGTTGTTCATCACATCATATGCGCTCTTGAACGCACCCTTGCCCGTAATGCGCGGCGCAAACCAAGTGCAGGGCCAAGTGTAGTCGGTGCGTTTCCACAGTTTGTCGGAAACTTCGTCGGGCAGATTGACGGTATAGCCTTCGACAATCTGCATCACAGGGCCTAAACCTTTGACGATATTCAAACGGCACATGGTCGCGGGCATTTCACTGCGGGTTAAGAAGCGGGAGGAGAACCCGCCGCCGCGGAAATAGCCCATATCCGCCGCGTTCCAGGTGGTTGCATCCAGGCAGGTTTTTTGGTCGGCTTCGGTCATTTCCCAGAACGGTTTAATGACACCGTTGCCGTTTTCGTCTTTGACCTCACCACAGAAATCGAGCGCGGACGCGCCGGAGTTAATCAGGTGGATAAAGCCGCCCGCCTCTTTGGCGACGCCTTCCAATTCGTAGCCTGTCGCTTTTTTGACCGCTTCGGGGCTCCAATAGGTACGCACATCGGAGAACATCTGCGCGGTGTTGGTCAAGAGCTTGCCGAACAGCATTGAAACGCCGTTCAAGGTATCGTTTTCGGTGGCGAGGACATAGGTTTCTCTCGCGCCGTTCCAGTCAAACGAGGAGTTGAGAAGTGCCTCGGGATAGTCGCAGTTCGGATAGAAGTCCGTCCACTGGCGCTGCCCTTGGAAACCGCCGCACAGCGCGTTGTGCCCGACAGCCTCTTCCTCGCGCCCTTCGGGCAAATTCGGGTTGCCGCCGTACAAATCTTTGATAATGCACATCATCTTGACGACAAACTCCCAAGCCTCTTCCTTTTCCTTGTCGGATTTTTTGAACCAATCGGGGTTTTTGTCAAAGCCCTCTTTGCAGTTTTCTTTGGTCCATTTGAGTGCCTTTTGGAATTCCGCTCCGTCATAAATGCCCTCGGTCATACGGCGGATAATTTCCACCTCGTCAACGGACTCCACACGCATACCGAGGTATTCCTCGAAGAAATCGCAGTTGATAATCGAGCCCGCAATCCCCATACAAATCGAGCCGATTTGGAGATACGATTTACCGCGCATCGTTGCCGCCGCGACAGCCGCCCTGCCGAAGCGCAGGAGTTTTTCTTTGACATCGTCAGGTATTTCGGTCGCGTCCATATCCTGCACATCTTTGCCGTAAATGCCGAATGCGGGCAAGCCCTTTTGTGCGTGGGAAGCGAGAACGGAAGCAAGATACACCGCGCCGGGGCGCTCAGTACCGTTAAAGCCCCAAACCGCCTTAATCGTATTTTTGTCCATATCCATCGTTTCCGAGCCATAGCACCAGCACGGTGTGACCGTCAGCGTAATTGCCACGCCCGCTTTGCGGAATTTGTCCTCGCACGCGGCGGCCTCTGCCACACGCCCGATGGTGGTATCTGCAATAACCACCTTGACAGGCTCGCCGTTCGTATAGCGCAAATTGTCGGCAAACAGCTTTGCGGCGGACCGCGCCATATTCATCGTTTGCTCCTCTAAGGATTCGCGCACCTTTAACGGACCGCGTCTGCCGTCAATGGTCGGACGGATACCGATAACGGGATAATCGCCG
>JBJEPR010000078.1:0-4824 GCA_051881335.1 Candidatus Fimenecus sp.
ATGATAAAAGACCTTCTTTCGGCACGCTGTTGTGTCTAAAAGAAGGTCTTTTTAATTTTGAAATTTTGTTTTAACGGAATGGGTTATTTCCTGAATATCGTGTTCGCATAGGGTACGCCGCCTATGTTTTGCATCGGGTGTTCTTTGAAACTTATTTTTAAATTACAAATTGGGGTTTGTACGCGTAGTGTCGGGTTATTCCCCTGACAGGGGAAATGTCCGCGAATGCGGACAAAAGGGTGCCCGTTTTCGGAGAAAATCCATGCCCGCCCGTGAATTTTGATGTAATTCTGCGGAACGGTTTTGACCGTTCCGTAAAATTATAAACGGGAAACACGGCTTTTTCGTGTATCCCGTTCAAGCTTTGCGTTTTTTGGGGGCGGTTTGGTCGTCTGTTCGATTTAAAATATAATCGGTGGAAACATCGTAAAAATCTGCTAAACGAATGAGGATTTCGGTCGGAATATCGAGCACACCGCGCTCGTAATCGCTGTATACCCGCTGACTGCACAGCAAAATTTCGCCCAGTTCCCGCTGGGTTAAATCTCTGTCCTCACGCAAATCACGAATTCGTCTGTAAAGCATACAATCACCGCTCCGTATAGTATGCCCTTATTATATGTTTAGCGGATAATACACTATTGACTTTTAGCGGAAAATCCGCTAAAATGTGTAAAAAAGAGCCTTTGCCTGTGCCAGAAAGCATTTTCCTCGGTCATACGGCGAAGGTCGGATTTTGCAAGGAGAGAGAAAAATGAAAACCAAAACCAAACGAATTTTTTCCGTTTTATTGGCGTTGGCAATGGTGCTGACTGCCTTGCCGCTGACGGCATTCCCCGCCGCCGCAGCAACAAGCGGCGACTTCGAGTATGAAGTCCTTTTCGAAGAGGATAAAACTTGTGAAATCACAGGCTATACCAGTTCGGTGACGGAATTGGCTATCCCGTCTGAATTGGACGGATATACGGTGACGAGTATCGGCTATTATGCATTTTACAAATGCTCCGCACTTACAAGCATAACCATTCCCGACAGCGTGACGAGTATCGGCTCTTCTGCATTTAGCAACTGCACCGCACTGACAAGCATCACCATTCCCGACAGCGTGACGAGTATAGGTTCCAATGCATTTTATGGCACTGCCTATTATAACGATGCAAGCAATTGGGCAAACGATGTTTTGTATATCGGGAATCACTTAATTAAAGCAAAAACTACGCTTAGCGGAGCGTATACCGTAAAATCGGGCACGAAAACGATAGTACGCTCTGCATTTTACAAATGCACCGCACTGACAAGCATCACCATTTCTGACAGCGTGACGAGTATCGGTGAGGATGCATTTTACGGTTGCACTTCGCTTACAAGTGTCACCATTCCCGACAGCGTGACGAGTATCGGCGGTTGTGCATTTTACGGTTGCACCGCGCTTATAAGTATCACCATTCCGGACAGCGTGACGAGTATCGGCTCTTCTGCATTTAGCAACTGCACCGCACTGACAAGCATCGCCCTCCCCGACAGCATGACCTATATCGGAAACTCTGCATTTTCTAACACTGCCTATTATAACGACGCAAGTAATTGGGAAAACGATGTTTTGTATATCGGGGATCACTTGATTGAAGCAAAAACCACGATTGTCGGGGAATACACAGTAAAAACAGGTACTAAAACGATAGCTGATTATGCATTTGACAACTGCACCTCACTTACAAGCATCACCATCCCGAACAGCGTGACGAGCATCGGTGGTCAGGCATTTGAAAGTTGCACCGCACTCACAAACATTACTATTCCGAACAGCGTGATGAGTATCGGCAGTAGTGCATTTGAAAATTGCAAATCGCTTACAAGTGTGACACTCGGAAACGGCGTGACGAGTATTGGCGCTTATGCATTTTACAACTGCGCCTCACTTACAAACATTACCATTCCGAGCAGCGTGATGAGCATCGGCTATGGTGCATTTAGCAACTGCACCGCACTGACAAGCATCACCATTCCGAGCAGCGTAACGGAAATCGGCTATGGCGCATTTTACGGTTGCTCCACGCTTGCCGAAATTTATGTAGACGCCGGCAATCCCAATTATGCCTCGGAAAACGGTGTACTGTTTGATAAAGAAAAAACGGAGTTGATTTGCTATCCTGCAGGCAAGCAAGATAGGTCTTATGCAATTCCGAACAGCATAACATATATTGGTCCTTATGCATTTTCCAGTTGCACCTCGCTTACAAGTATCGCTATTCCAAACAGCGTGACGAGTATCGGCAATTATGCATTTGCAGATTCCAGCTTGACAACTATCTACGGTTATGCAGATTCTTACGCCGAAACCTTTGCAAGTGAAAACGGCTATACTTTTGTTGCCCTGCTAAAATTGACCGACACGGAAACAGGGGTTTCCGTCGGAGAAGACAGTTTCGGAAACTTCGCCGAAAATACGGCTTTAAATGTGGAGCAACTTTCCGCAACAAGCAACGCCGTTACATATGATATTACTTTAACCGTGAGCGGTGAAGTCGCACAACCCGCAAATGCGGTAACGGTGAAAATCCCCGTGTCCGAAGCAATGGCCGGTGCGCAATGCAAGGTCTATCGCCAAGAACCGGACGGGACATATACCGATATGCACGCAATCTATCAAAACGGGTATATGGTATTCACCACCGACCATTTCAGCACCTATATTTTGACAACGCAACGGTTGGGGATTACCCTCGGCGATGTAAACGGTGACGGCAAAATCAACGCCGTGGACGCGCGCTGGATATTACAGGCGGCAAGCGGTGCGCGTACATTAGATGCAACCCAAGCCGCCGCGGCAGATGTCAACGGCGACGGCAAAATTAACGCCGTGGATGCCCGCTGGATTTTGCAGGCGGCAAGCGGTGCGAGAACGCTGTAAATCGCATATTGATTTGTATTTGTCATCCTGAGCGTAGCGAAGGATCTCAAACAGCACCAAGTAAAAATGTGCGAAACGAGATTCTTCGCCTGACGGCTCAGAATGACAAGCGGGCGGGCGAACACCGCGTGATTTGATATGATTTCGCGGAACGGGCAATGGCGTTCCCTACGCACGAAATGCGTTTTCAGAGTAGGGCGGGGGCTTGCCCCCGCCGTTTTGTATCTCTTTTGCGAAAAGGATTTTTACCGGTGATTTCTGCTGCGAAAATGCTCCCATCGCGCAGAAACCATTCTTTTGAACAGAAAAAACAAACGCGGCGGGGGCAAGCCCCGCCCTACTCTGTTCTTGACAACCAAACGCGCACGCGCAATAAAATATCCTTGCGGGCATACATACAAATCGGACTGTATAGGCAAATGCTATACAGTCCGATTTGTTTTTATCGCTCCGCCGTTTTGGTGCGACGGTTTATTTTTTCTTTTTTCCGAAAAAGCCTTTTTTCTCTTCCTCGTTTTTGCCGATATGCGCCGTTTCATTGCCGAGGGCTTTGTCGAGCTCCAACAGCAAGCGTTTTTGCTCTGCATTCAAATCACGCGGCACATCGACAATCACGCGCACCAGCTGGTCGCCGCGCCCCCGGTTGTTGAGGCTCTGAATACCGCGTTCGCGCATTTTAAAGACATCGCCGGACTGCGTGCCGGGGTGAATACTGTATTTCACCTTGCCGTCGAGCGTAGGCACTTCCAATTCACAGCCGAGTGCCGCCGCGGCATAGCTGATATGCATTTCCACCCACACATTGTAGCCGTCGCGCTCAAAAATCGGGTGCGGACGCACATTGACCGCCACGCGCAAATCACCCGCCGGTCCGCCGTTCACGCCTTTATTGCCCTGACCGCGCACATTGATGACTTGGCGGTCATCAATCCCGGCGGGAAGCTTGACTTTTATCTTTGCCGGCTTGCGCACAAGCCCTGCCCCGCGGCATTTTTTACAGGGATTGTCAATAATCGTACCCTTGCCGCCGCATCGTGAGCACGCCTTTTGCGTTTGAATGACGCCGAACGGCGTGCGCTGTTGCGAAGTGACCTGCCCTCTGCCACCGCATTCCGGGCAGGTTTTGGGCGAAGAGCCAGCCGCCGCGCCGCTGCCGTGGCATTCGTCGCAGACTTCAATTCTGCGGAATTCCACCTCGCGCTCACAGCCCTTTGCCGCCTCTTCAAATGAAACGGTCACGCTTGCCTGTGCGTCACTGCCGCGCTGGGGCGCATTCGGATTGCTGCCGCCGCCGAAACCGCCGCCGAAAAAGCTGTTGAAAATATCGCCGAGGTCAAAATCCATACCGCCGAAACCGCCGCCGTAGCCGCCCTGCCCCGCGCCGTAGTTCGGGTCAACGCCTGCGTGGCCGAAACGGTCATATTTTGCCTTTTTCTCCGCATCGGAAAGCACTTCATAGGCTTCGTTCGCCTCTTTAAATTTTTCCTCTGCTTCCTTATCGCCGGGGTGCAGGTCGGGGTGATACTGCTTTGCGAGCTTGCGATATGCCTTTTTGATTTCGTCCTCCGACGCGCTTTTATCCACACCGAGGACTTCGTAATAATCTCGTTTTTCTGCCATATAAGTAACTCCCTATAATCGGGTTATGGCAGGGCTATCCTGTGCGTGACAGCCCTGCCTTTTTGCATTAAATTACCTTATTCAACATCGGTATAATCCGCTTCGTAGTAGCCGTCGTCACCTTTGCCGCCCTGTGCGCCCGCATCACCGGGGTTTGCACCGCCCTGTGCCGCCTGCGCCTGCGCCGCCGCTTGATACATCGTTTCGGCAACCTTGTTGAACTTCTCGGTCAACTCGTCTTTCTTGGCCTTGATGTCGTCCATATTGTCGCCTTTGAGGGCTTCTTTGAGCGC